>CAKSIR010000006.1 GCA_934462775.1 uncultured Ruminiclostridium sp. | reverse complement strand
GCCCTAAGCCGACTTCCGCAGAAGTCGGAACACCTCAATATAAAAGCTATGTACTATTGCTTGCGCAATAGTACCAAGTTTTGCAGGGGTGTGGGGCGCTTTTTTCAAGAAAAAAAGCGCCCCACAAGTGAAAAATTTTCTCAACATAATCCTCGAAAAAGGTGCTCTGTAGAATTGCATATGCAATTCTACTCATGGCACGTTTTTCGACAAGCTGAGCAGGGCTCATAACGAGCCCTGCCGATTTTTTCAGTTGTTTTCGGTATTGTCCACATACCATTTTGCAGCCATAAGGGGAGAAAGAACAACGTCAATCGCTTCCTCGTCTGCATTTATAACAGCAGCCTTACTGTTTTCAACGCCTACATCGTAAGTAATCTGCGGGCGGTACTTAACCTGACAGGTCAGGTCAGCGGGTGTAAGCGAGCCGTTTTCCCTGATGTTTTCAATCCACTTGAACGGTGAAACACCGCCGATAAGTACGTCCGAAATCATCCATCCCTTTGCCGCAAGAGCGTCGTTTGCACAAAGGTAAAGTGCAAATCTGAATGCGTTCTCGCTGTCGTTATAAATAAGACCTACTTCAAATTCCTTTACAACAAAGCTGTTTATAACCTTTGTTTCATAGCTGCACGCACAGCAGATACCGCCGTAGCCGAACAGCTTGGCTGAAATGTCCTTTGCAAAATAGCACTTGTAGTTCTTTTCCTCCTTGTGCTGACGAATTTTCTTATATTCGTCGCAGAGGTACTTGAACTCGTCCGCTGAAATTGACGGCAGCGGCTTGAAGTAGTAAGGAATCTGGTCAGGAATAATCTGGTTTGGCTCTTCTGTGCTTGAGTAGAACTTTCTCAGGCTGTCCGTGCCGCTGCCGGTAATGATGTACTCGATTATGTCCGCAGTTTCAAGCTTGCTGTAATCGTTGCGGAGAATCATGTATTTGTCGGTGCTCTTTCTGTCGTCGTCGCTGATTGCGTCGCCGATATCAAGAATCTTCATAATCTTCATTCCGCTGTCAAGCAGCGCAATGCGGTCAACCTTAAGGTCGCTTACGAAGATTTTTTCGCTGACTGTCTGAATCTGTTCCTCGGAAACAGCGTCGCTCATAAGGGTCTTGACAAGAACGTTCTTGTCGAACGAGAACTTGCTGCGGCTGTAATCAAAGTCAAAGGACTTGCCGTTAAGCATTCCGCACTTGATAAGCACTGAAATATCGCCGATAATTTCCAGCATATCCGCGTTTGTAATGCTTGACGGAATCATGAACTGGCGTCCGTATGCGGAGAAGCGGTACTTTTTGTTAATATCAAGCTGCAATGTGATTTCGCCGCCCTGCTCCTTGATTTCACGGAGGAAAGTAAGCGTATCCTTACCCTGCGTGAAGGAGTTTACAAGCATTGCGATTATTTCATTATAGTTCTGATGCGTTTCAATTCGCGCCTCGCGGGATTTTACCGTGTTTACAGCGTCGTTGAGGTTTCCGATTATCATTTTGGATACGCCGAAAATGTACTGTTCTTCGTTATGCGTAACGTAGAACTGGTAGTACTTCATGTGTACCTTGTAATCCTCGCCGTAGATGCTGTCGAACAGCGACATTGCGCCCTCAAGCGATTTTTCATCGGGAACTTCGTTATCGCTGCCTAAGAATTTGCCAAGCATTTTGCTGACAAGGGAGCTGAAATGGTAGTAAAGATTGTAGTCCGTAATATGAGGCGCTGCTTTTGAGCTTATATAGTAGCTGGTGTTGTTGTAGTTGAACTCGTAAAGGTACTCTCTGCCCTTTTCCGACCCGTCCTCAGACTCCCATTCGTATGCAACGTAAATAATGCTTTCGTCCTTTTTGCCGCCAAGCTTATTGTGCATATCCTCAAGAGCGCCCTCGATATACTTCTTTTCAGCCTCTCCGCTTTCATGCTCTTCCTTTGCAACGTTTCTCTTGGTTGCCGCATAGGCGGTCTTTTTAAGCTCAGCGTAGTCGATCGGAACTGCTCTTTCAGGAAGCAGAAGGGAAATGTTATCCTGAAATTGGAGCTGAATGTCCTTAGCAAGCTTGCTGGTGCTGATGAAATTCTTGAAGAATTCAAAGGCATAGGACTTCGGATGCATGAAATATGTGGTGCCGTTTGGAATAAGGTGCAACTCAAGCACGAAATACTGCTTGTACTTACCGATCATGGCAAGCAGATCCTGAGAAATCTTCTTCGTTATGGTTTCCTCAGCGTCGTAGCGGATACCGGTTCTGTGCATTGTTATGTAGTCGTTAGGCACGCTGATAAAGAACGCAGACAGCTTTTCCTCAACGAACTTTTCACCCTCCGACTTCATAAATCCGGTCAGCTCGTAGGTTGAAAAATAGTTATACTTATCAAGAAGCAGCTTGCAGATAGCGTCACGCTTTGCATTTGCGACCGCGAACGGAATCAGGTAAACAAAGCCCTTGTCCTCATAGCAGATAAAGTCGATTACGGATTTACCGTTCTGCATAAAGCGGATTGTAGGAATATCGGTAGGCTGCTTCTGATTTTTTACAACCTTATAAACTGTGAACAGCTGGTTGTTTTCCATTACCGCAATGTTGAATGTACGGTCGGCTGTTTCCAGGTCGCTTTCGGTAATGTCCATTGCCTTTTTGCGGTTAAATGCAAAGCATAGCTCTACCATGTTGATATAATCGCCGCGGGCTTCGGTAATAGTCTTGAAGTTCTTGAGGATATTTTCATAGTCCTCGTCGCTTACCTTAAAAATGATTTCCGTTCCGTTAAACTGTGTTCCGAAAAGGTCAAACTCGGTAATGGTCAGCGAGCCGTCATTGTTCACAATGTGGAAGCTGAAATTGTTTGAGCGCAGCGAGAACCATTCGGTGTTCATAAACACGCTCTTTGCGCCTACGCCGAAACGACCCTCGCGGCTTTTATCGCCGTCATTTCTGCCGAAGCTGAGATAGAACAGAATCTGCTCCATGGAAAATCCAACTTCGTTATATGAAATTTTAACCTGACCGTTGCCGATAAAATTAACAACAATCTTAACGTCCTTTGTCTTATAGTGACAGCCGAAAATGTTCTGGAAAAGCTCTCTGATAACGCTTTCTTTCGGATAGTCGTTTACTGTAAGCAGGGTGTTGTACGCAGTTCTTCCGCTGAACACCTCGTTAAAGTAATCCATAAACGGCTGACTGGTTATCGAGCCTGTAAAGACCATATTCTGGAGCTTTTCAAGCGCGTCCTTCATTCGGTCGGCATCACCGTTGGCATGACCCTGATAAAAGTCGCCGATAAGCTCGTTTACGTCAAATTCTGCCATTTATATAGCCCCCTCGTTATACTTTCTTATAAATTCGCTGTAAGGTTTGTATATTTTCTTTTGTTCTGTGCAGTATTTCCATACATTATACAATACAGACGGCAGCAGGTTATCCGTAAGCTCTTTTGTTTCTGCCTTTATCTGCGGATATTCTCCCGAGCCGCCGATTTTGCTTTCAACAAGCTCCGCCGCCTGCTTGCAGCCCATAACGTATTTGTTTTCTGAAAGGCTGCTTTCCGCTGCGGCGTACTGATCGTTCTTCAGCCCGTTTGCAGCCGTTACCCTCAGCGCCATTTTATCGTCGTAATAAGCAAGACCGCTGTTAAGCTGCTTGATTTTTTCCGCTACGGCTTCCTTGAGCGCCTTTTTGTCAGTATCCTGCATATTTATGAGCGCATCCGCCTCAAAAGCCTTTTTTAACGCTTCAAGCCGCGCTACCACATACTGATGAGCCGTCGGACCCGGGACAAGCTTTTCTTCTGCGGGAATATTGTATCGGTCGATCAGCCTTGAAACCGCTTCAACGCTGCCTGTGCCGCCGCTTCCGGGATCGTTTGCAGCGTGCTTTAAATCAAGCATTGCATTGGAAATATAGATTTCAGCGTCGGGAATATTCATGTAAATATTTTTTGTCGGTATATGTGAAAAATAGGCCTTGTAAACGTTTGCCGCAAGAACCTTGCCGAGAATACGGCTGTCGAATTTGTCATTCTCGTCCTTGAAAAGAATGAATTCGGGATTGTCAGCCTTTTCATAGCCGTGACGGCTGTATCTCTGCTGCAAAACAGCAGGATTGTCAGGCAGCTCGTAGTTTATGATATGAGTGATTTTCTTCACAGCGCACTTTTCGCTCAGCGTATCGGTTGCAAGAATAACTCTTGGCAGCTTTTTCTGTCCGCCTGCCTCAAAGCACTTCATCAAAGCCTGAGTATCAAACAGCTCGCCCTTCTGCACCTTTATCATGTCGGTTTTGCCTTGATAAACGGAGCAAAGAGCCTTGTAAATGTAATCCATTGTATTTGTGCAGTCGAAATAAACGATTACAGTGTTATCGTCACCGCCGAGAATTTCATCTGTCTTTTTTAAAAATAAGTCAAGCTTTGTATCAATCGAGCGCAGCTTGTTCAGGTTTTCCTCCGAATAGCGGTTGCGCAGATACAGCTTACGCTGATCCATGCTGTATTCCTCGAATACGTTGCCGCCGTGGGTATAGCTTGGAAGCCCTGTTCTGATTTCTGTAATTCTCTTGGAAGAGGGAATATAGTTCTGTTCAATTGTATACGGAATGACTGTTATATTCGGTTCTGCCACGGTTTCGCCGCTATATGCCGTAAACGGAGTTGCTGCCGAGAACGCTGCATTTGTTTCATCAATCGCGTAATTATCAGCTTCGGCAGACTTTTCCTTATCAGAAAGCAGCGCTTTTATCAGCTTTCTTATCTCGGCAGGCTCTTCTCCGTAAGCGCATGGGTACGGAGCAAAAACAGCCAGCTTTTCCGTCTTGATAAACGTATTTGAAGTATAGAGCGACGGTCTGAAGCCGTCTGTTGAAAGGGAGCCGTCGATTATCATCAGATCCCACACAATGCCGCTGGAATTCAGCGCCTTTATATTATCCCCACCGTTTTCCGAAAGCACCTGATCGCTCATTATGTAAAGGTTTGAAATCTCGCTGGAGAAGTACAGCTCTGTGTCGGAGGAGCCTGTTATGAACTTGAAATCTACGCCAAGCTCCACAAGCAGCGATTTGTACCAGCTGTAAACAAGCTGCTGTGGGCTGATTATGAGAATATTTGGCTTTTCCTTTTCTGCAAGCTCGTTATAAATGCAAAGCTGAGCCTTGGTCGCCTTGTCCATACCGAACTCATCGTACACAACTGCATAGCCGAACTGCTCAAGTCTTTGCGGAAGCGAAAGATTCAGCGTATTCAAATCCATTCCATGCAATGAAATCCATTTTATACTGTTTTCATTCATGCCTTAAGACCATTCCTTTCAATGAGTAAATCATATACTCTATAATATACCACTTTTATTATAATACAAATCATCAGATTTGACAACTATTGTAAGAACAATTTTAGAAAATCAGCCCTTTTGTACAGTTTATGCTCATAGATTTTGTTTATATTTAACAAACTGCATTTTTTATAGGTTACAATAATGACAAATTATACAAAAAGCCCCACAGATTGGCAATCCGTGGGGCAAAATGTGTAATTAGATCATGGAAGCTTCCCAGCATGACGGAGCTTCTAAGCCCAGCATCTTTACAACTGTCGGAGCAACGTTCGCAAGGCCGTACTTGCCGTCCTTGATTGCATACTTGACATCCTTGTCGTAGATGATGAACGGAACAGGGTTAAGGGAGTGAGCGGTTCTTACCGCGATTTCACCCTTCTTGTTCTTTTCAAGCATTTCGTCTGCGTTGCCGTGGTCAGCTGTTACCAGCAGCGTAACGCCGTATTCGTCGCAAACCTTGATAAGTCTTGAAAGACCCAGGTCAACGGATTCAACGCCGATGATTGTTGCAGGCAGGCTGCCTGTGTGTCCGACCATATCGCCGTTGGGGAAGTTGCAGCGCAGGAAGTCGTACTTCTTTGACTTGATAGCCTCAATCAGGTCGTCAACGATGTCGGCGGACTTCATCCACGGACGCTGGTCAAAGCTTACATTGTCGGAAGGAATTTCCTTGAATGTTTCAAGCTCTTCGCTGAACTTGCTGCTTCTGTTGCCGTTCCAGAAGTAAGTTACATGACCGTACTTCTGAGTTTCGGAAACCGCATACTGATGTAAGCCTGCCTTTACAAGCACCTCGGAAAGTGTGTTTGTGATTTCCGGCGGATTTACAAGGTATCTTGCAGGCAGCTTTAAGTCGCCGTCATACTGTAACATACCCGCGAAGCAAACGTCAGGCTTCGGTCCTCTGTTGAAGTGGTTGAATTCAACGTCGTCAAATGCCATAGAAAGCTCAATTGCACGGTCGCCGCGGAAGTTGAACAGGATAACGCTGTCCTTGTCGACAATTTTGCCGACAGGCTCGCCGTTTTCAGCAATAACAAATGCGGGAAGATCCTGGTCGATAATGCCGTCGTTTTCCTTGCGGAAGGTTTCAACGGCTTCCATAGCGCTTGCGAACTGTCTGCCCTCGCCCTTTACATGGGTATTCCAGCCGAGTTCAACCATTGGCCAGTCAGCCTGGTATCTGTCCATTGTTACCTTCATACGTCCGCCGCCGCTTGCAATCCTGCCGTCGAAGTCGGCGTCGTTCAGTTCAGCGAGGCAGTCCTCAAGCTGCTGAATATAGATAGGAGCAGACGTTGCAGGAACATCGCGTCCGTCAAGCAGAACGTGGCATCTTACTTTCTTTACGCCCTCAGCCTTAGCTTCCTTGAGCATCTTGAAAAGATGTGAGATGTTAGAATGAACGTTACCGTCTGAAAGCAGACCGATAAAGTGAAGTGTTGAGTTGTTAGCCTTGCAGTTTCCAACGATTTCCTTCCAAGCGTCGGAGGTGTACATCTTGCCGCTTTCGATTGATTCGTTTACAAGCTTTGCGCCCTGCGAATAAATCTGACCGCAGCCAAGTGCGTTATGACCAACCTCGCTGTTGCCCATGTCGTCGTCTGTCGGCAGACCGACTGCGTCGCCGTGAGCCTTTAAACGAGCCATCGGGCAGTCAGCCATCAGCTTGTCAAGCGTAGGCGTGTTGGCAAGTGTTACAGCGTCGCCAAGACCTGTCTTGGAAAAACCAACGCCGTCCATTACTACTAATAAAATTGGCTTTGCCATATTTTTCTCCTTAAACAATATTTAATCAGCCGTTTGTTGCAGCCTTAACGATTTCAGCAAAATCGGGAGCCTTTAAGCTTGCGCCGCCGATTAAGCCGCCGTCAACGTCCTTCTTAGAAAGGAGTTCGGCAGCGTTGCCTGCGTTCATTGAACCGCCGTACTGGATTGTGATTGTTTCAGCAACGTCAGCGCCGTAGAGCTTAGCAAGCGTTGCACGGATAAATGCGCAAACCTCTTCAGCCTGGTCAGCAGTAGCTGTCTTGCCTGTACCGATAGCCCATACAGGCTCGTAAGCGATGATGCACTTCTTTAAGTCGTCAGCGGAAATGCCGTAGAAATCAAGCTTAATCTGCTTTGCAATAACTTCTTCGGTAATGTCGCATTCACGTTCCCAAAGAAGCTCGCCAACGCAAACGATTGGCTTTAAGCCTGCCGCTAAAGCAGCCTTTGTTCTCTTGTTTACTGTTTCGTCAGTTTCGTTGAAATACTGACGGCGTTCACTGTGACCCAGTACAACGTATTCAACGCCCATTTCAGCTAACATATCAGCGGAAATTTCGCCTGTGAAAGCGCCGCTCTTTTCAAAGTGGCAGTTTTCAGCGCCGATCTTGACGTTTGTTCCCGCTGTTGCAGCAAGAGCTGTTTCAAGGTTTGTGAAAGGTACGCAAGCTACTACTTCGCAGCCTGCGTCAGCTACTAACGGCTTGATAGCTTCCAGAAGCGCCTTAGCCTCAGGTCTTGTCTTATTCATTTTCCAGTTACCGGCGATAACTGCTTTTCTTGTTGCCTTGTTCATTGTGTATTGCTCCTTTATTTATTTTTTCCGGATTTGTCCTTTGATTTTGCCCTTCTGCCAATCTGGCAGTTGCTGCCGTTGTTAATGTAGATATTAACGGATTTCGGCTTTACGGCAGACATTACAAGCAGCAGAACAATAAGCCCCAAAACGCTGAAGCAAAGTATTCTGAAATTCTTTTCGCCCAGTTTTTCCTTTAACTTGTCCATTCTGCTCCTCCAAAATAAAAAGACAGACAGGGCGGACTGCCCTGCCTGCCCGAATTTATCAGCTTTTAAGCAAGCCTTACTTGTCCTGAATTACTGCAATGCCGGGAAGAACCTTACCTTCGAGGTATTCAAGAGAAGCGCCGCCGCCTGTTGAGATGTGGCTCATCTTGTCAGCGAAGCCAAGCTGTACAACTGCAGCTGCGGAGTCGCCGCCGCCGATGATTGTTGTAGCGTCTGCTTCTGCAAGAGCCTTAGCAACAGCGATTGTACCCTTTGCAAGAGTTGGGTTTTCGAATACACCCATCGGTCCGTTCCAAACAACTGTCTTAGCGGACTTAGCAGCTTCTGCGAAGAGTTCCATTGTCTTTGTACCGATGTCAAGACCCATCATATCAGCAGGAATCTTGTCGGAGTCAACAACTGAAACCTCGATAGGAGCGTCGATTGGATCAGGGAAGTTCTTAGCGATTGTTGTATCGATTGGGAGAAGAAGCTTCTTGCCGTTCTTTTCAGCCTTAGCAATCATTTCCTTGCAGTATTCAACCTTTTCGTCGTCAACAAGCGATGTACCTACTTCATAGCCCTTAGCCTTTAAGAATGTATAAGCCATACCGCCGCCGATGATAAGTGTATCGCACTTTTCGAGGAGGTTGGAGATAACGTTCAGCTTGTCAGCAACCTTAGCGCCGCCGAGAATTGCAACGAAAGGTCTTACCGGGTTTTCAACAGCGTTGCCGAGGAATTCGATTTCCTTGTTCATCAGGTAGCCGACTGCTGTTTCCTTCATGAACTTTGTAACGCCTGCTGTTGAAGCGTGCGCTCTGTGAGCGGAACCGAAAGCGTCCATAACGAAGATACCGTCTGTAAGGTCGGCAAGCTCCTTGCTGAATTCTTCGCCGTTCTTTGTTTCTTCAGCGCCGCGGAAACGTGTGTTTTCAAGAACAACGATTTCGCCGTCCTTCATTTCAGCAACTGCCTTCTTAGCGTTTTCGCCAACTACGTTGTCGTCCTTAGCAAATATAACCTTTGTGTTTACTAATTCTGCAAGTCTGTCAGCAGCAGGCTTTAAGGAGAACTTGTCCTCAGGACCGTTCTTCGGCTTGCCGAGATGTGAGCAGAGGATAACCTTTGCGCCGTTTTCAACTAACTTGTTGATAGTCGGAAGAGCTGCAACGATTCTGTTGTCGTTTGTGATTTTGCCATCCTTCAGCGGAACGTTGAAGTCAACACGGACAAGAACCTTCTTGCCCTTAACGTTTAAGTCTTCTACGCTTTTCTTGTTTAACTTAGCCATTTTATAAACTTCCTTTCGGTTTATTAAAATCTACAAAATCTATTTTAACAGATTTTCTCTTTATTTTCAATAGGTTTTGCTAATTTTTATCATCTGACAGCACAAATATAGGTGCGGTTTCCGATTTTTCGTGAGAAAAATGTAATTTCTGTTCCCGTATCCTGTTCCAGCTTCAATTCAAATCCGTCAAAAAGCTCGCCGTCTGTTACAAGGTCGGCTCTGCCGTTTTGCTGAACAAGCTGTTCTGCCAGCAGAAGCAGCTGCTCGCCTTCGCCGCAGAAGCCATTTCTGTAATAATAGTAGTTGCTGTCGGTAAATTCGGTGACGCTTTCCTGCTCATAGTCCTCGTTCCACTGATGGTCAACCGCAATAACGTCCGTTCCGCAGTTCAGCGTGCCGTAGTATATTTCACCCTCGAAGGTCGTATCCATCCACACCGTGTCGGTCATGTACCACTTTCCGTCAATCTCGGTAGTGTTCCAGACATGGTTCAGCTTGTGGGCGGTGCCGGTTACCTTGCCGCATGGAATGTCCGCCATAACGCAGATTGCCTGAAAAGCGTCGGCATAGCCCTGACAGTTGGCATAGCCCTCGACCAGCGCTCCGTAAGCGGTGTTCACATCGTCAAGAGTGCCCTTTTCACCCTCGTCTGTGTACTTTGCCTTTTCGCAGACAAATTCCGCAATCGCCGTCTGCTTTTCGTACTCGGTTTTGTTTTTGAATACGTCGCTGCCGATAAGTCCGTTTATTACATTGCGGATTTCATCATACTTTTCTCCCTCCGCGCCGTCAGCCGCCTTTAATCCGCTGTAATACTCAAAGCTGTAAACCGCGTATGTGCTTTTATCATCTGCAAGCTTTCGGTAGGATATGCAGTACGGAAGCGAAAATCTGTCAAGCAGCTCCGTTTCATCCGGCGCCAGTCCGTAATCCGCAGTAAAATGCACGATTACATTGTTCCAGCGTCTGTTGATGCAGTACCTTACATAAGCGTAAAGCTGCCTGTCGCTTGAAATCTGCGTTGCGTTATCGAAATTCAGCTTTGGAATATCAGCCTCGGTAATGACCGAAAACATATCGATTCCGCAGTTCACCGAGCGATCGTCCCCGTACATTTCTCCGTAAACAACGGAAGTATGCTCAAAAGAAGCCTCGTCCGCAGTAAAATATATCTCCTCCTGCCGAGCTTGTTCAGCGCTGCCGCCGCATCCCGTAAACAGCAGCAGCACTGACAATATCAGTGCTGCAAATTTGTATTTCATCGTCTTGGCTGTCCTTTAATAAGCACGCCGATAAAAGCGTAGCCTGCGTTTGACGCAACAACGCCGCCGGTACATTCTGTCATAGAGGGTTCCGAGCCGACTTTTTTGGTGTACTGCTTGATAAAAGCCTCCTCGTTTTCAGAAACGGTTGAAGTAAGTACCTGCCACGGTGTTTCGGGAATCATTCTTCCGGAAATGTAATTTACCGCGTCCGCAACCGCGTTCTTATCGCCGCGCGACTTCTTTACAACAACGCTTTCGCCGTCAATAAGGGAAATAATAGGTCTAAGCCCCATAAGCTCCCCTAAAAAAGCTGCGGCTGCGTTGATTCTGCCCGATTTTTTCATGTGGCGAAGATCAAAGCCGATAATATAGATTTCAAGGCAGTTGAACCAGTCGGCAAGATATGCCAGAACCATATCGATGCTCATGCCCAGCTCTATCTTTTTCGCAGCCTCAACGACAGGCCAGCCGTAACCCAGCGAATAGCAGCGGCTGTCGATAATATGTACCTTCATATTGCCGAGCTTGCCCTCCTCGCGGAGATTTTTTTCCGCAAGAACCGCGTTTGCATAAGTCTGCGAGCCGGTTGAGTTAATCAGAACGACGATAATATCGTCATAGCCCTGCTCTGCACATTCAAGAAATTTTTCTTCAAACCGTATTGCTGTAATCTGAGCGGTTTTCGGAAGAAATTCGCTTGTTTTGATTTTTTGGAGAAAGTCCTCGTTGGACATGGTTTTGCGCTCGATTATGGTTTCATCGCCCAGTGTGATTTCGAATGACATAATGTCAATGCCGTATCTCTGCTCGTTTTCCTTGGAAATATCACATCCGCTGTCTGTGATGATTTTCACCTTGCTCATAAGTTGATCCTTTCTGTGAAAAGCTTTCGCCTTGATTTACCATGTGAATTTTGTAAGCTGTCCCTGATTTTTCAGCTCAGGGAAGTTCCACTGCCTCAGCACCTCGTATGCGCCGACGGCAACACTGTTTGACAGGTTAAGGCTTCTTGCCGCCTCGTTGTTTATCATGGGAATACGAACGCAGTGCTCGCGGTTTTCGTAAAGCAGCCATTCGGGAAGTCCTGCGTCCTCTCTGCCGAATACTATATATGCTTTATCCTTATAGCTGACGTCTGAATAGGTATTAAGCGCCTTTGTGGTGAAGTAGAAATATTCGCCGCAGGTCCTTGCAAAAAAATCGTCTAAACTATCGTAATAGGTTATGTCAAGCAGATGCCAGTAGTCAAGCCCCGCCCTTTTCAGCTTCTTGTCGTCAATTTCAAAGCCCATGGGCCTTACGATGTGCAGTCTTGCTCCCGTTGCGGCGCAGGTGCGGGCAATATTGCCTGTGTTCTGCGGAATACGCGGCTCGACAAGCACTATATTAAGTTCCATAAAGTGTTCCTTTGCAGTTTAACATTATTTAGTAGCATTATATCACACATTTTCGCAAATGTAAAGAAAAAGCAGAACAGCTATTGGAAAACCAATAGCCGTCTGCCTGTAATATTAGGAGTACATCACATTAAATTAGGAATTATCAAACGTTATCCTGAAGAGCGTCATATCCCTCTTCGCCTGTTCTTACCTTAAGTACGTTTTCAACATCGTAAACGAAAATCTTACCATCGCCGATCTTGCCTGTGTAAAGCGCTGATGTAGCCGCTTCGATTACCGTTTCAACAGGAACCTTGCATACGACAACCTCAACCTTTACCTTAGGAAGTAAACGAGCCTCAACAGGAACACCACGGTAGAACTCGGTTGAGCCTCTCTGCATACCGCAGCCCATTGTATTTGTAACCGTCATACCTGTGATGCCAACATCGTAAAGCGCTGTTTTCAGAGCCTCGAAGCGCTCCATCTTTGTGATAATCTCAACCTTTGTCATCTTTAAGTCGGAATCGCCTGCAACGATTTCTGCCTTCTTATGCGCAACAGGAACCGCTTCGCTCTTGGAAGGTGTAAGAGGTAATGTTTCAACTTCTTTTTCTCTGTCGCTGCCAAGCTGCTCAACGTGCATCGATGGGATAAAGTCTGCGTAAGAAGATAACAGACCGTGTTCTGTTGAATCCAGACCAACGATTTCCTCGTGACGGGAAACTCTAAGACCGATTGTCTTTTTGATTATGAAGAATGTGAGCGTAATTGTTGCAGCAGTCCAAGCAAGAACGCTTACTACGCCAAGCGCTTGAACGCCAAGCTGTTCGAAACCGCCGCCGTAGAAAAGACCTACCATGTGTTCGCCTGTGCCCTTAACTGCGGCAACACCGCCGTTCTGACCAAGACCGTTTGCGAAAAGACCTACTGCGAGAGAACCCCAGATACCGTTGAAGAAGTGAACTGCAACCGCACCAACCGGGTCGTCAATGTGAAGCTTGTAGTCGAGAAGCCATACGCCGAAGCATACTAAGAAGCCTGAAACAAGACCGATGATGGAAGCGCCGATTGCGTCAACGTCTGCGCAGGGAGCTGTGATTGCTACAAGACCTGCAAGAGATGCGTTTAAGCACATTGATACGTCCGGCTTGCCGTGCTTGAGCCATGTAAATACCATTGTTGTGCAGGTTGCAACTGCCGGAGCAATTGTTGTTGTAAGGAAGATATTCGCAAGATACTGTGTATTTGTTGCGGCAGCACCGTTGAATCCGTACCAGCCGAACCAGAGAATGAATACGCCGAGTGCGCCGAGCGTCATTGAGTGACCGAGGATTGCGCTTGGCTTGCCGTCCTTGTCGAACTTGCCAATACGCGGACCAACCATCTTAGCACCGATAAGCGCTGCAAGACCGCCGACCATGTGAATTGCCGTTGAGCCTGCGAAATCAACGAAGCCAAGCTGTGCAAGCCAGCCGCCGCCCCAGATCCAGTGAGCCTCAATCGGATAAATAATGGCGCTGATTACACCTGAATAGATGCAGTAGCTTAAGAACTTTGTTCTTTCTGCCATAGCGCCCGAAACGATTGTTGCCGCTGTTGCGCAGAACACAAGGTTGAATACGAATTCGGCGCAGCGGTCAAAGTCCGCAAAACTGCCGAGAACATCAAGTGTAGGAATACCAACAAGTCCGAATAATGCGTCCTCGCCGAGCATAAGACCGAAACCGAGGAAGATGAAAACAACAGTACCGATACAGAAGTCCATCAGGTTCTTCATGATAATGTTGCCGGCGTTCTTCGAACGCGTCATACCGGTTTCAACCATTGCGAAACCGCACTGCATGAAGAATACCAAAGCCGCGCCGATAAGGTACCATATACCGTTGCCGTCGCCGACGTTGAACATTGTAGCGTTTACAGTGTCCGTAATCGCCTGCTGCGTTACGGCGGATTCTACCGCCATCGTTGTTAGTAGTGTGTTCATTTTTAAAACCGCCCCTTCATTTCTTTGAAACTTTTATCAGCTCATCTCGCAAAAAATCCGAGCTGATTTGTTTCTGAATTTAAATCAAAAGAGGCTATGACGAATAAGTTTCTCCGTTGAAACCTATCTGTCATAGCCCCTTTGCTATGGTCTTAGCATACACCTTTTCAAGTTATTTGTCAACACATTTTTGCAAGTTTTTTATTTCAATCCTGCATTTTGTAAATATTACATAACTGATATAAAAATTGTCATGCCTGCTATTTTACCATTTGCATAATTATTACAGTTTTTTGTAATCGCTCAGTGTAACATTGGCGGTAAGCCACGAAAGAACCTCCTCAAACATTACGCCGTTTCTCGGTTCGTAGCCGTAGCTGTACGTTGTTTTTATGGCAATTTGCGCAAAGCTTGTTGCCCGATTCATTGCAATTGGCAGGCTGTCGCCCTTCAACAGTCCCCCGGTAAGCACCGAGGCGAAAATATCGCCTGTTCCGGGGTAGGAAACGGGAACATAATCCCAGTCAACCCGCCAGAAGCCGCCCTTGTCGCGGTCAAATCCCGCATTTATCATCTTGCCGTCCACCAGCGGAACTCCGGTTATAACCGCAATGCGCACCTTTTCGCAAAGCCGCGCCAGCCAGGATTTTACCATGCCGGTAGTCATTTCGGTCGGGTAATCCTCCCCAAGCAGCATTGCCGCTTCCGTAAGGTTGGGAGTAATCACGTCCGCAACGCTGACAAGCTCCTTCATGCGTCCGCAAAGCTCCTTTGTGTAGGTCTTGTACAGCTTTCCGTGGTCGCCCATTACCGTGTCGACCACCTTAAGCGCTCCCTTGTAGCCGTCAAAAAATTCAAGGCAGTGGTCAATCTGCTCGCTTGAAGCGAGAAATCCGCTGTAAATAGCGTCAAACTCAATGCCGAGATTCTTGTACTGCCGATAGCAAGGTACTATATAGTCGGTCAGATCCTTAAAGACAACGTTGTCAAAGCCGCCTGTATGCGTGGATAAAATTGCGGTGGGAATTGGTACGCACTGTATCCCCATTGCCGAAATAACAGGCAGAATTACCGACAGCGAGCATCTTCCGAAGCTCGACAAGTCATGTATTGCCGCAACGCGCAGCTGATTATTCATAGCTTAAGCCCTTTCATTCCTTGATGAGAAAATTTCTTTCAATATCTGCAACCGTCTGCGGTCTGCCGTAGTAGAAGCCCTGTGCAATATCGCAGCCAAGCTCCTCCAGCAGTTTGCATTGATTTTCCGTTTCAACGCCCTCTGCAAGCACCTCAAGATGCATGGCTTTTCCAAGGTCAACGATTGCCTTTGTGATATAGCGGGCAGTATCGTTTTCCTCAATATCGTAGACAAGGCTCTTGTCGATTTTCAGTATATCGATAGGCAGCATTTTAAGCGACGACAGCGACGAATAGCCTGTGCCGAAATCGTCCATGGAAATAGAAACGCCAAGCTTCTTTATTTCGTTAAGAACGCTGATTGTACGGTCAATATCCAGCATCGCCATTGTTTCCGTCAGCTCAACCTCAAGATATTTCGGGTCAAGTCCCGTATCCGAAAGCACGCGCTCTATCGAACCTGCAACATCGGTCTGGTAAAGCTGTGCCTGTGACATATTCACGGAAACACGAATATTCTTCATTCCCTTGGACTGCCAGCGCTTGTTCTGAATACAAGCCTGATTAAGTCCCCATTCGTCAATTTTGGTGATGAGTCCCATTTCCTCTGCAACAGGAATAAACGAATCAGGCGGAATAAGTCCCTTCTGAGGATGGTTCCAGCGGATAAGCGCCTCTGCGCCCAGAATTTCACCTGTTTTAAAGCTGATTTTCGGCTGATAGTACAGCTCAAACTCGCCCTGCTTCAAAGCCTCGCCTATTTCATGCTCGATAAGCTCACGGTCGCACACTTTCTTTTCAACGTTCTCGTTGAAAAAATGACAAACGCTGCCCGTGAAATTATCGCCTGCATAAAGGGTAATATTCGCCTTGTTGTAAAGCGTCATAATGTCGTCGTATCCGTCATAAACGCAGATTCCCGCTTCAAACTGCGCCTGTTCCTTCAGGACAGACGGCAATATGTTATTATCGCAGGAATTTTCGATTATAATCTGGATTTCCTTTATTAAGCGCTCGGTTTTGCGCTTGTCCTCATAATAGGTAAGAATCGCGAAATCGTCTGTGCCGATTTTTCCGACTACTCCGCGATTGTCGATGCACTTTGTAAGGCACTCCGCATAAAGCCGCAGCAGCTTATCGCTTATCTCTATACCGAACAGCGTTGCGATTTTCTGGAAACGCGTAATTTTCAGACAAATCATTACGCAGCTTTTGCCCGATTTCTTGACATTGAGAAGAAATTCTGAGCCCTCCGCCATAAATCCGCGGCGGCTCGGAAGTCCCGTCAGCGAATCCTCAAGGGAGTTTCTGTCCTTTATGTTATAGCTCTCGCGCTGCGAGGTCGTGTCAATAAACGCTCCCGTAATGCGCATTATGTTGTTGTATTCGTTCTTTACACCCTTGAATTTCAGCATGAAGGAATGGTATGTTTCAGGCTTCACAAGCAGCTTTATCTCAATGTTCAGGCTATCGATAACGCCTGCGATAAGCTGGTTGAACTGTCTTATGTACGCGCCGTAATCAACGCTGTAAACGCGCTTGTTCAGCGTTTCAATGTCAATTTCCTCGTCGCTGCCTATTCCGAGCATTCTCTTGCCGTTGTCGGAAATTTCCACCTTATATTCCATATCCTCGTAGGTAATGGTAATAATGCCGATTTCAGCGCTTTCCATAGCGATCGAAAAGTTCTCAATGGAAATTGCGGAGGACTTGCGTTCATCGTTAAGCTTTTTCTTAAGCGCAAAATTCTCCGTAACATCGGTTGCAACCGACGCAATAACGCTGACTCCGCCTATATTTTCAACTACTTCGCTGTGCCACTCAAGATACTTTTCCTTGCCGCCCGCTGTCATAATCTTACTTGTGCATCCGTCTACCGACAGCGCTTTTACAATAAGCTGAGATGGAGATGTTGCGGCGGGCATACCGAAAACAGCGCCGATTGACGAGATGTCAGCCTTTTCGCCTGCCGCTTCAAGCAGCGAGGCAAGGCTTCCGCTGAATTCGGCTGATTTAAGGTCGCTGCGCCAAATAACAGCGTACCTTGATGAAATATTCTGCAGCGCTTTATATTTATGAACTGCGAGATTTTTTTGCCTGTTAAGCGCAATCATTCCGCAAACGCAGGCAGCAAGCGCCGCTGCAAGCACTATTGACGCAGCAATCCATAAAACTTCCATGCAGACACCTCCCGAGCATAATTTCTTATGTTAATTATAGCACACATTTTACTTTTCTGCAACAAAAAAGCCTCCGATTTGGAGGCCCGTTTTAAATTTTATTCTGGCTGCACAGAATTAGTTTTCTGTGTTTTCTTCAATGTAAGTAACAGCGTCGCCGACTGTCTTAATCTTATTTTCAGCAACATCGTCCGGAATTTCGATATTGAATTCTTCTTCGAAAGCCATAATCAGGTCAACAGCGTCGAGAGAATCTGCGCCTAAGTCGCCCTTGATTTCAGCGTCCATTGTTACCTTATCTTCATCAACGTCCAGCTGGTCGATGATAATATCCTTTACCTTGTCAAATACCATTTGAAAATTTCCTCCATAAGATTTTAATTGCTTTTTTATTATAAGGCATACAGCCTAAATAATCAATAGGTAAATACGATTTTTTTCAGAAAAATCATATTTCGGTAAACATTCCGATTTTTCTGAACTTATTATACCTGTTTTCCAACAGTGTGTCAATATCCATCTTATCAAATCTCTTCACTGCGTCGTTCAGATATTCGGACAGATTGTCAGCGGTAAGCCTGACATCGTTGTGCGCGCCGCCGACTGCCTCGGGAATAATTTTTTCGCACACTCCGAAACGAACCAAATCCTCGGCTGTTATCTTCATAAGGTCGGCTGCTTCCTTTTCTCTTGACGGGTCCTTCCAAAGAATCGACGCAAAGCCGCGTGGAGAAATAACCGAGTAAAGTGCGTTTTCCATCATTGCAAGCTCGTCGCAGACGCCGAGAGCCAACGCTCCGCCGCTTCCGCCCTCGCCCAGTACAACGGAAATAACGGGCGTCTTAAGCAGCATGAATTCCTCAAGATTTTTTGCGATAGCTTCGCCTTGACCACGCTTTTCAGCCTCAACTCCGCAGAATGCGCCGGGAGTGTCGATAAGGCAGATAACAGGTCTGTGAAACTTTTCAGCCTGTTTTGCAAGGCGCAGTGCTTTTCTGTAACCCTCGGGGTGAGGCATTGAGAAGTTGCTTTTCTTGTTTTCCTCAATATTTCTGCCCTTTACCTGAGCAATAACCGTTACAGGCTCGCTGTTGAGGGTTGCAATGCCGCCCATGATTGCCGCGTCGTCGCCGAAATTTCGGTCGCCGTGCATTTCCATAAAGTGATTGAAAATCAGCGGAATGTAGTCGTTGACGGTTGGTCTGTTCTTGTTTCTGATTATTTCAAGTCTTTCGGTGGCAGTGAGCTTATTCATTGACAGCGCCCTCCTTCGGATAGTTGTGCATTTTCAGAAGTCTTGCGAGAGCTCTGCGCATTTCTCTGCGCTCGATTATCATGTCAACAAAGCCGTGCTCCAGCAGAAACTCCGCCGACTGGAAGTCGTCCGGCAGCTGCTGCTTGATTGTACCCTGAATTACACGTCTGCCCGCAAAACCGATAAGCACCTTAGGCTCGGCGATGATAATATCGCCGATGCTTGCAAAAGAGGCTGTAACGCCGCCTGTTGTCGGGTCGGTCATAACTGTGACGTAAAGCTGTCCGGCTTCGCTGTGGCGGGCGATTGCGCCGCTGGTCTTTGCCATCTGCATAAGAGAAACAATGCCCTCCTGCATTCTTGCGCCGCCTGACGCCGTGAACAGTATTACAGGCAGCTTATGCCTTGCTGCATACTCAAAAGCCCTTGTGATCTTTTCGCCTACAACGCTGCCCATGCTCGCCATCATGAAGTGGCTGTCCATAATGCCGATAACCGCGCGGTAGCCGTGAATTGTACATTCGCCAGTTACAATAGCTTCATTGGTGCCGCACTGCTCCTGAAGCGCTGTGATTTTCTTTTCATAATCGGGAAACTCAATAGGGTTAAGGGACGTCATTCCTGCGTCAAACTCAATAAAGCTGTCCTTATCCGCCGTCATTTCAAGGCGCTCGCTCCATGTAAGACGCGCATGGTAATTGCAGTTTATGCAGACCTTCTTGTTCTTTTCGAAGTCCTCCATATAAATTACCGTTCCGCAGCGGGGACACTTGAACAGCAGATCCTTAGGTATTTCAACTTTTTTCTCCTCGCTCTGTTCAGCCTTTTCATCATTAAAGCGGTCCTTGACTATTTTAAACAAATCTTCGAGCATTCTCGCAAATCCTTCCTTTTGCCCACATATATGTTGCGGATTTTATTTTGTCAGGTCCTTACGGTTAAGGAAACCGATGTCGATATTTCCGCTTTCGAAATCCTCATCGCGGAGAAGATTGAGCTGGAAATCAACGTTTGTGATAATTCCTTCAATAATAAATTCAGAGAGGGCAACCTTCATTTTCTGGATTGCTTCCTGTCTTGTATCGCCTTTAACAATGACCTTGGCAATCATGCTGTCGTAGTAAGGCGGTATTTCGTAGCCCTGATAAACGGCTGTATCTATGCGCACATTGAAACCGCCGGGCAGGTGAATCGACTTTATTTTTCCGGGACACGGACGGAAGCCGTTTCGCGGATCCTCCGCATTTACGCGGCATTCAATAACATGACCACTCAGCTTTACATCGTCCTGAGCGTATTCAAGAGGCTCGCCCGCTGCAATTTTAAGCTGCGCCTTGATAAGGTCGATTCCCGTCACCATTTCGGTTACGGGGTGTTCAACCTGAATCCGCGCGTTCATTTCCATGAAGTAGAAGTTTCTGTCCTTGTCGACAAGGAACTCGACCGTACCTGCGTTATGATAACCGCAGGCCTTGGCGGCTCTAACTGCCGCTTCGCCCATCTTTTTGCGGAGCTCTTCCGTCATAATCGGACTTGGACTTTCCTCGAGGACCTTCTGGTTGCGGCGCTGACATGAGCAGTCGCGCTCCCCTAAGTATATAACGCTGCCATGCTCGTCTGCAAGCAGCTGAATTTCAACATGGCGCGGATTTACGATGAACTTTTCAATATAAACCTCACCGTTTCCGAAGAACTGGAGCGCCTCCTGCTGCGCTGCAACAACTGCGCCCTCAAGCTCGTCCTGTGTATTTACAAGTCTGATACCGCGTCCTCCGCCGCCTGCGCTTGCCTTTACCATAACAGGGTAGCCGATTTCGTCGGCGACGCGCTTTCCGTCCTCAATGCTTGTGATAATTCCGTCTGAGCCCGGTACGACAGGTACTCCTGCGGCAATCATTGTTTTCTTTGCGTTGGCTTTGTCGCCCATCGCGTCCATTGCCTCTGCGGTAGGTCCTATCCACTTGATTCCGCACTTGCCGCAAAGACGGACAAAGGCACTGTTTTCGGAAAGAAAACCGAATCCGGGGTGAATAGCCTCTGCTCCCGTAACCTCGCAGGCAGCAATAAGCGCTTTGGTATTCAGATAGCTGTCCTTGGTGGCGGGAGGGCCTATACAAATCGCCTCGTCCGCAATCTGAGCGTGAAGAGCGTTTTTATCGGCGGTGGAATAAACCGCAACCGTCTTTACTCCAAGCTCTCTGCAGGCGCGGATTACGCGCACCGCAATTTCGCCGCGGTTGGCAATCAAGATTTTTTTGAACATTTATGAGTTACCTCTGTTACTTTATTGCAAATGAAATTTCAGCGGAAACAGCCTTTTCGCCGTTTACTGTGGCGATTGCCTTTCCTACGCCGACAGGTCCCTTCACCTTGATGATTTCAACCTCAATTGTAAGCAGGTCGCCCGGGACTACCTGACGGCGGAACTTCGCTTCCTTAACGCCGCCGAAAAAGCCGATTTTGCCCTTGTTTTCCGGCATTGCAAGCATTGCGACAGCGCCTGCCTGCGCGCACATTTCAAGCATAAGCACGCCCGGAACAACGGGATAATCGGGGAAATGTCCCTTGAACCAGAATTCGTCAGGCTTCATATATTTCGTGGCAACAACACGTTTGCCGACTTCCATTTCTTCAATTGTATCAATAAGCAGGAACGGATCTCTGTGAGGGATTATCTCCATAATCTGCTCTTGTGTCATTAAAGGCATAGTTTTATCCTTTCGTCTTATTCAACTCTCATGATAGGCTGGTCGAACTCAAGGCTGTCGCCGTCGTTTACCAGTATCTCGGTTACTGTTCCGTCATATTCGGAGGTTATCTCATTCATCAGCTTCATGCTTTCAACAATGCACACAACGTCGCCCTTGGAAATCTGTGAGCCTACCTTTACAAAAGCCGGCTTTCCCGGAGCTGCTGAAGCATAGAATGTGCCGATAATCGGCGACTTGATGAGCTTTCCGCCCTTCTTCTCGCCCTCAACCTTAACATCGCCGTTAATCTGCTGAACAACGGGCGCGGCAGGCTGAACCACAGGCATTGCCATCGGCGGCATCTGCGGAGGCATTGGAGGCTGCTTCGGCTTTTTGCTCATTTTAGCCTTGAATTCGCTTATTTCGACAGAAATTTCATCAAGATTATATTCATTGAGCATCTCGGCGAGCCTGCCGAGAGATTCAAACATTTCGTTCTTGTTCATTGCGGTAAATCCTTTCTGTCAATTATTCAGCGGGAACAAAGCAGATCGTTGCATTATGTCCGCCAAAACCGAGGGAGTTGCTGATTGCGCCTGTAATCTTCATTTCACGGTTTGTCTTTACGTTGTCAAGATCGCATTCCGGGTCGTCAACCTTTAAGCCTACGTTGGCGTGTACAAGGTTATTCTTCATCTGTAAAACGGTTGCAATAGCCTCTACGCCGCCTGCCGCGCCTAAAAGATGGCCTGTCATTGACTTGGTGGAATTTACTGCGAGGTTCTTTGCATGGCCGCCGAAAACAGTCTTTAAAGCGGCTGTTTCCGTGCGGTCGTTTATAGGCGTAGACGTGCCGTGAGCGTTTACATAGTTCACCTGTTCAAACGGGATTCCCGCCTCTTCAACAGCGAACTGCATTGCCTTTGCGCCGCCCTCGCCCGATGGGTCGGGGCTTGTTTCGTGGTATGCGTCGCAGGTTGCGCCGTAGCCGCTGATTTCAGCGTAAATCTTAGCGCCCCTTGCCTTTGCGTGTTCATATTCTTCAAGAATAACGATACCTGCGCCGTTGCCCAAAACGAAGCCCGAGCGTTCCTTGTCGAAAGGAATGGACGCTCTGTCAACGTCTGTGCTTCTTGTTACAGCGTGCATATTGTTGAAGCCTGCAAAGGAGAATCCGATGTCGCAGCATTCAGTGCCGCCTGCAATTGCGCAGTCAAGATAACCGTGCTTGATAAGGCGGAACGCCTCGCCGATTGCGTGAGTGCCGCTGGCGCATGCTGAAACTGTGCAGTAGTTTGCGCCCTTGAAGCCTGTTTTGATTGCAACCGTACCGGCTGCCATATTGCCGATCATCATAGGGATTGTGAATACGGAAACTCTGCCGTTGCCCTTGTTGTTATAGTTAAGAATCTGCTCCTCGGTGGTCTTGATGCCGCCGATACCGGAACCGATAATTGCGCCGCAGCGGAACGGGTCAAGATCCTTAAAATCTGTTCCCGCGTCCTCAAGCGCCTTCATTGACGCATACACGGCATACTGTGTAATCATATCGGTTCTTCTTGAGGTTTTTTTGTCAATATACGCTGTGCAATCGAAATTCTTTACTCTTGCAACAACATTCATATCCTCGCTCTGACCCTCGAACCAGTGAGCCAGCTCAAAGCCGTGCTTGTTTGCAACAATGCTGTTCCAGAAGTCCTCAACGGTGTTGCCTATTGGGCTTACAACGCCAAGTCCGGTTACTACAACTCTTTTCATATAATAATTCCTTCCTGTTTAAGCGGGACGTTACATGGAAAGTCCGCCGCTGATTTCGATTACCTGACCTGTTACATAGGAGGAGTCCTTGCCTGCAAGGAACGATACAACGCCTGCAATTTCCTCCACCTGTCCATAGCGGCGCATAGCAATCATATCAAGAATTTTCTTCTTCTGTTCGTCCGTAAGGGCGTCGGTCATGGGAGTCTGAATAAATCCCGGAGCAACGGCGTTTACATTTATTCCTCTGCTGCCGAATTCCTTTGCCGCGCTCATTGTCATACCGATTATTGCAGCCTTTGACGCGCTGTAATTCATCTGACCGGGGTTTCCGTGCAGACCTGCAACGGAAGAAAGGTTGATGATGCGTCCGGAACGCTGCTTCATCATTACGCCGCCTACAAACTTTGTCATGTTGAATACGCTTTTCTGATTTACAGCGATTACAAGGTCGTAATTTTCCTCTGACATTCTTACAAGCAGCCCATCTCTCGTGATACCTGCGTTGTTTACCAGTACGTCAATTGAACCAAAACGCTCCTTGACCGCCTTTACCATTTCCTCGCACTGTGCGTACTTTGATACGTCGGCAACAAAGCACTCGGCTTCAACTCCGCAGCTGCGGCATTCCTCCGCAACAGCGTATCCGCCCTTTTCAAGCTGTGCCTCGTTTACATCGTTTATAGCAATATTGAATCCGTCTTTTGCCAGTCTTTTTGCAATAGCTGCGCCAATGCCCTGACTTGCGCCTGTGATTATAGCTGTCGGCATTTGTTTTCCTCCTGATGTTCGTTTTATATGTCAATATGTGAAGCTTACTTGTTTAAAAGCTTTTCAGCCTGTTCAAACATTTCCTCAACGATTTCCTTTGCGGGCTGAACCTTGTTTACAAGACCTGCAATAGCGCCGCAGAGGAAGCTGCCTTCCTCAAGATTACCGTCCTTAACCGCCTTTCTCAGCGCGCCTACGGTCATGTTCTCAAATTCCTCGGGAGAGCCGCCCTTACGCTCAAAATCGAGCAGCGAACGTGCGAACTTTGTCTTTACTCCGCGGCACGGGTGACCTGTGAATCTGCCGGTTACAATGCTGTCCGTATCCTTAGCGCCGATTACGAGATCTCTGTATGTCTGGGAAATCTGGCATTCCTCGGCTGAAAGGAAGCGTGTTCCTACCTGAACGCCCTCCGCTCCAAGCATAAAGCTTGCCGCGATTCCTCTGCCGTCGGCAATGCCGCCTGCTGCGATTACGGGAATGCTTACAGCGTCAACTACCTGCGGAACAAGACACATCGTTGTGTTTTCGCCAATATGTCCGCCGCTTTCCATGCCCTCCGCAACTACTGCGTCAGCGCCTGCGCGTTCCATTCTCTTTGCAAGGGCAACGCTGGGGATTACGGGGATAACCTTAATTCCTGCGTTCTTCCAGCCCTCGATGTACTTGCCGGGGTTTCCCGCTCCCGTTGTTACAAAAGCAACCTTTTCGTCAATAACAAGCTGCGCAATGTCCTCTGCGCTCGGGGACATAAGCATGATATTTACGCCGAAAGGCTTGTCTGTCGCTTCTTTGCACATTCTGATTTCGTTTCTGATTGCGTCTGCGGGAGCGTTGCCTGCCGCGATAATTCCCGCGCCGCCTGCGTTTGAAACGGCGGAAGCAAGCTTATGCTCGGCAATCCAAGCCATACCGCCCTGTAAAATAGGGTACTTGATGTTTAAAAGCTCGGTTAATCTTGTTGTCATCTGTTTTTCCTTTCGATGTTAGAATTCCAGGTAGGCTGCGCCGTAAGTAAGTCCCGCGCCAAAGCCTACAAGACATATTTTCATTCCCTCATGCAGCTTGCCCTCGCGCTTTAAATCGTCAAGGCACATAGGTATGCACGAGCTTGATGTATTTCCGTAATATTCGAGATGCGTATAAACCTTTTCAGGGTCGATTCCCATTGTTTTAACGGCGGTTTCGATAATTCTTATGTTCGCCTGATGAGGTATAAGCAGGTCAACGTCCTTAACGTCGATTCCAACCTTGCCGCAGACAATCTGCGCCGCCTTAGGCATTGCGGTTACGGCAAACTTGTAAACGCCCTTGCCTGCCATCTGGAGATACTTATGTTGCTTATCGTTATCGATAATGCCGTCATAAAGCTTGCCATCGTCGATAAACGGGCAGTTGGGGTCATAGTTTACCTTGCAGTAAAGGGTCTTGTTAGGTCCCTCCTGCTCGCCGTTTGCTCCGATAAAGGAGCAGAACTTCTTGTCGCTCTTTGTGACTACCACTGCGCCTGCACCGTCGCCGAACAGAACGCAGGAGGCTCTGTCCTCAAAGTCAAGCTGAGGCGAAAGGCGTTCCGACGCTACGATAAGTATATATTTATATTCATCAAAATTAAGATATTTATGTGCCATATCCAGTGCAACGATAAATCCGGAGCAGGCTGCGTTTACGTCGACTGCCGCCGCATTTACCGCGCCGATTGCTCCCTGCACCATGCACGCCATGGACGGATAGAAATAATCCGGAGTGCAGGTGGAAACGATAACAAGATCGATTTCCTCAGGGCTGATACCGCTGTCTGCGATTGCTTTTTCAGCAGCCTCCGCCGCCATCCGGTTGTTGGACTTGTCATCGGAAATGTGGCGCTGACCGATGCCTGTTCTTGAACGTATCCACTCGTCTGATGTTTCGATGAATTCGGCAAAATCATCGTTTGAAACGACCTTCGGAGGGATGTAGCTGCCTGTTCCCAGGATTTTTATTCCCTGCATTACTCTTTTCTCCTTGATTTTATTATAAAAATAGTATATAATGACTTTAGTTAATTTTAACCTGCTTGTGATAAAGCTTACCAAATTACATTGTAACGCATTTATACTGCTTTTGTCAACCTTTATTTTTAAGCTTATGGGATATGCGTTACTTATTCAACATTTGTCCAATAAACCACATATACAACGAAAGGAACACCAACAACTATGAAAACTGCATTTTTATTTTCGGGACAAGGCTCACAGTACAGCGGAATGGGCGCTGATTTTGCCGAAAAATATTCTTCCTCCGCAAAGATATTCGAATGCGGCTCTGACATTTTAGGATACGACGTAAAGAAGCTTATGCTTGAGGGTACAGCCGAGGAGCTGGCTCAGACCTGCGTTTCTCAGCCCGCTATCTTCACAATGTCGCTGCTGGCGCTGAACGCCGCAAAGGAAAACGGTATCGGGTTCGACGCCGTTGCAGGTCACTCCTTAGGCGAATATGCAGCAATGGTTGCGTCTGAAATGCTGACAATGGAACAGGGCTTTACCGCAATCAAGCACAGAGCGGCAGCAATGGACAAGGCAGCAAAGGCAAATCCGGGCGGAATGGCTGCGGTTATCGGCGCAGGCACTGAGCTTATCGAGAAAATATGCGCAGACATTACCGCCGAGGGCGGCTACGTTACTCCCGTAAACTACAACTCCTTACAGCAGACGGTTATTGCAGGCACTGCCGAAAGCCTTGAGCTTGCCACTGCAAAGCTTAAGGAAAACGGAATCCGCAAGGTTGTGAAGCTGGCTGTTTCCGCCGCATTCCATTCAAAGCTTATGAACGGCGCCGCCGAGGAATTCAAGGCTGCCGTTGCTGATATGAAGTTCGCTGCACCAAAGGTTGATTTCTACGCAAACGTTTACGGTGCGAAGCTTACCGATTTCTCCGATATGCCGTCCTACCTTTCAACTCACATCTGCTCGCCCGTAAGATTCGTTTCCGAGCTTCAGGCAATGCAGGCGGACGGAATTGAAAAGTACCTTGAGCTCGGACCGGGAAAGGTTCTCACGGGACTTGTAAAGAAAACTCTTGACGGCGTTATTGCCGCTAATATTGAAAATAACGAAACAATGGATGCAGCGCTCGCCCTGTAATCCGAAAGGAAAAACCATGGAAAGAAAATTTGCAATTATCGGTCATCCGCTTGGTCATTCCCTCTCTCCGCAGATTCACACAAGGCTGTTTGAGCTGGCGGGAATGCCGTTCACATACACCCTTGAGGACATTCCTCCCGAGGAGCTTGAAAATAAACGACCGTTTCTTGACAGTCTTGGCGGATATAATATAACTATTCCCCACAAAATTCCAATTATTAAATTCTGCGACCGTCTTGATAAGGGCGCAGAGCGTTACGGCTCGGTAAACTGCATTATGAACGGCAGCGAAACCGTAGGCTACAACACCGATGTAATCGGCTTTACAAAGTCGATTACGCAGCTTGGCGCGTCGCTTAATTCAAAGGTCTGCCTGCTCGGCTGCGGCGGCGTCGGCAGAATGATGGCAATTGAAACCGCCTACGAGGGCGGCGACCTGACTATTGCAGTCCGTTCCGACGACCTGCCTGTTGCAAACGGGGTTGCGGAGGAAATAAGACACCGTATCCCAAACGCAAAGGTTCAGGTTATAACTCTTGATAAGGTCAAGGGCGGATTTGATTTGATGATTAACTCCACGCCCCTCGGAATGTACCCGAAAACCGAGGCAATGGCAGTCGCTCCCGAAGGGCTTGAAAACGTAAAGTACCTCTTTGACGCAGTGTACAATCCGCGCCGCACAATGCTGATGAACGAGGCTGAAAAGCGCGGCGCAAAGGTTATGGGCGGTATGGCAATGCTGGTTTTACAGGCGGTTGCCGCTCACGAAATCTGGGACAATTCCGCTTACAAGACCGAGGATATAACCGCTCTTATCGAAGAAATGGAGAAGCTTGTATAATGAAATCCGTTTATCTCTGCGGCTTCATGGGCTGCGGAAAATCCCATACAGGCAGACTGCTTGCAAGGAAAACAGGCATGAAGCTTGTTGACCTTGACGAATACATTGTGAAAAAGGCGGGCATGACCATTCCGCAGATTTTCGAAAAGCATGGTGAACCTTATTTCCGCGACCTTGAAGCCGACTGCGTAAAGGAGCTTGGAGAGGGATACATCGTTGCAACGGGCGGCGGCGCTTTTCAGCGCAGGGAAACCGCCGATTTCGCCAACGAAAAGGGAGTTTCTTTCTTCATTGACACGGATTTTGAAACCTGCTATAAACGCATAAAGGGCGACAAAAACCGTCCTCTTGTTATGAAAAATACAAAGGAGCAGCTTGAAGAGCTGTTCAACAAACGCAGAGCGGTCTATGCGGCAAATTCCATGCACACTGTTGACGGCAGCGGAAAAGACTCCGCAATTGCCGAGGAAATAATGAAATACATCAACCCATAAGGAACAAAAAATGCTGATTTACAACGCAAAAATAGTTACAATGCGCGGAAACGACATTGAACACGGTTATATCCGCACCGACGGCGCGAAAATCGCTGAGATAGGCGAAATGAGCAGGCTGAATATCACTCCCTCCGAAAATGATTACAACGCGGAGGGAATGACTGTTTATCCGGGCTTTATCGACGCTCACTGCCACTTAGGCGCATTTGAGGACGGAATAGGCTTCGAGGGCGACGACGGCAACGAGGAAACAGACCCCATAACCCCTCAGCTCCGCGCAATAGATATGATAAACCCTGCGGACTACTGCTTTACCGAAGCGGCGCGCGGCGGCGTTACCACCGTTTTGTCGGGAATGGGCAGCGCCAACCCTATCGGCGGCACGTTCGCCGCACTGAAAACCTACGGCAGCAAGCGCATCGACAAGCTGATTATCAAAGCCCCTGCCGCAATGAAGTTTGCACTGGGCGAAAACCCTAAAACCGTGTATAACGAGAAAAACCAGTCCCCAAATACCCGCATGGCAACAGCCGCCCTTATCAGGGAGCAGCTATACAAAACCAAACGCTACATTGAGGATAAGAACGCATACACCGAAAGCATCGGCACCGACGACGAGCTTGCGCCGCCGGATTACGACATAAAATGCGAAGCGCTTATCCCTGTCCTTGAGGGCGAAATCACGGCGCACTTCCACTGCCACCGCGCAGACGACATTTTCACCGCCATGCGCATTGCAAAGGAGTTTAAGCTCGACTATGTGCTTATCCATGCAACCGAAGGCGGACTTGTTGCCGACGAGCTTGCAGAGGAACATTCCAAGTGCGTAATCGGACCGGTGTTTTCCGACCGCTGCAAGCCCGAGCTGAAAAATCAGACTATCGAAAACGGCGCAAGGCTCCATAATGCAGGCGTTGAATTTGCAATCTGCACCGACCACCCGGAAAACCCCATTCAGTACCTCCCTATTGCCGCAGGGCTTGCCATAAGAGGCGGTCTTGACGAGCGCACTGCCCTTGAAGCTATCACATCAAAGGCTGCCGAAATCTGTGGAATTTCCGACAGAGTAGGCACTCTCGAAGTGGGAAAGGACGCTGACATGGTGCTTTACAAAGGTAAGTTTTATGATGTTACAAGCGTACCTCAGCTTGTACTTGTGAACGGAGAAATTGTAAAATGAAAAATTTCAGAAAAGTTCCGATAACAATTGACACTCGCATGAGCGTTGAGCGTCTTACGGAGGAATTTGACAAACGTATCGAGCAGCAGAAGTATTTTCAGTTTCACAAGCTGAAGGGCTCTCCTGTGACCATTTTCCGCCGTACCGACGACATGGTGAAAATTACAAAGTACAAATCCTACAAAAAGGATTTTGCAGGTCCAGTGTTCACAGGTCAGATACGAAAGGGTCTTGAGTACGCAACCCTCAACGGCAATCTTGAAAAGACCGCCGGCTACAAGGTTCTTGCCGGAATTATTCTGGGCAGCTATATTATTGACCTGATTGCCGCCTCCTATTTTCTGATTTTTACGCCGGGGGTTACGTTTATCGACCAGCTGCCGGTGCTTATGTGCACACTTGCGATACGCATTTTTATTGTAATGATGCTGTTCCGCTTTGAAGAGGACGAAATCAAGGAATTTAACGCGCTTTTGCAGGAAATCTGCACGGCAGACGATGTAAAAACGCTGTACAGACCGGATAATCCCGACAAACTCAGCCGAACCGATGAAATTTTTACTGACGAGGACGAAGATGATGAGAGAGATTGACGTAAACGAGATTAAAACCGCCGTTGCGCAGCTTTGCGAGCAGGCAAACCTGTTCCTGCCCTGCGGAATGAGGGAAAAAATTGAAAGCGCGCTGCCTATGGAAGAAAGTCCGCTTTGCAGGGACGTTCTCGGGGATATTGTCCGCAACATTGACGCAGCAAAGGAGCTTAACGTTCCTATCTGCCAGGATACGGGCATGGCGGTTATTTTCATTGAAATAGGTCAGGACGTACATTTCACAGGCGGAAGCCTTGAGCAGGCAATTAACGATGGCGTCGCCGATGGGTATGTAAACGGCAAGCTGAGATTGTCGATCGTAGGCGATCCGCTCAGACGTGTGAACACCAATAACAATACGCCTGCCGTTATTCACACAAGAATCGTTGACGGCGACAAGGTGCATATTATGGCTGCGCCTAAGGGCTTTGGCAGCGAAAATATGAGCAAGATGAAAATGTTCACTCCTTCCTCGACCGCCGACGACGTGGTTGATTTTGTAACGGAGGTTGTTTCCGCCGCAGGCAGCAATCCATGTCCGCCTATTGTTGTAGGCGTTGGTATCGGCGGCGATTTTGAGTACGCAGCCTACCTTTCAAAGAAGGCGCTGTGCAGAGATCTGGCTCAGCGCAATCCCGATCCGTTCTATGCCGACCTTGAGCAGAAATGTCTTGATAGAATCAATGCCCTCGGTATCGGCTCTCAGGGCTTCGGCGGCACCGTTACCGCCCTCTATGTAAATATTGAGCAGTTCGCAACGCACATTGCAGGTCTGCCTGTTGCGGTAAATATCGGCTGCCACGTTACAAGACACGCTGAAATCACAATTTAATTTAAACAAATGAAACTATTTGCGCTGACGCGGAGTGTTATATACAGAAAGCGCAGAAGAGAGGGAATATGGAAGCAACAGGTATGTCGCTCAACACCCGGGAAAGTTTCAACGAGGTACTTGCATTTTATTCCGACATGGTTTACCGCCTTGCTTTTTCAAGAGTGGGAAATTCCTTTGACGCACACGACGTTTTACAGGAGGTTTTCCTGCGCTACATAAGGACGGATAAAACCTACACAGATGAAGAACACCGCAAGGCGTGGCTTATCACGGTTACAATCAACTGTTCAAAGTCGCTGCTTATGTCCTCATGGAACAAACACGTTTCCGATGAAGAGCTGGACGAAAACAAAGGTGATTATGATAAATCAATAAGGCAGATCGAAACGAACAGCACGGTTTACAAGGCTGTAATGGAGCTTTCTCCCAAATACAGAACCGTTATCCACCTGTTCTATTATGAAGATATGCCCATAAACAAAATAAGCCAGGTTACAGGTCTTAGCGAAAACACCGTTAAGACTCAGCTTGCGCGCGCCCGAAAACATTTAAAAGAAAAGCTGGAAGGAGTTGATTTTGATGACATTTAAAGATGAATATCGCAAAGACAATCAGAATTTATCTCCGGACCCTGAGTTTCTCAAGGCGCTTGCAGCAAAAATGCAGGCGGAAATTGACAACCCGCAGCCCGCTCCTCAGCCAATCAGAATTGCAAAAACAAACCGCTTTGCTAAATACGGCGCAATTGCCGCAGGCGCAGTGCTTATTATCGGCGCGGCGGTTGCAGTTCCTTTTGCAGTAAGCAACATTGAAAAAGCTAACAATACAATGGATACGGCAGCAGGCGCCGCATTTGCCGCCGAAGCCGAAAGCAAAGAGGCAGAAGAAGATGCTGTTGTTGAAGATATTTGCGACAGCGCTGACATTGAATTTGACGATTCAATGGACGAATCCGTTGACGCGTCGTCAATGACAAAAAGCGACAGTCTTCCTAATTACGGCTTTGCAAATACCGAAGCTGCCGTAGGTACGCCAAACGATGAGGGTTCAAACGATGACCGCGTGGCAGATGCAGCTGACGGCGATATGTACGAGGAAAGTATTTTTGCCGAAGATGATAGAGTCAGCGCAGATTTTGAAGATGAAGCGGAATATGACGAAGCCGACAGCTCGGCTGTGCCTAAAATCTCGCTTGACGACTGCAAAACGTTGAACGACCTGCTGTCTAACGAATCCTTTTTAACCAGCGGCATTGAACGGGCAAATATTTACCGCTTCGACCCTTCAAATCCGGATCAAGGGTTAATTGAAGCAATCGATTCTGATGAATTTATCGGCTTGCTTAACGATAACGGCGCTGCAAAGGTAACTGAAATTACAGACATTGAACTGAACAAGCTTTCATCTTTTATATACGATGCAAATTATGGAGTTATTACGGTTTACGAAAACAACATTATCGAATACAGTGATTTTTACGATAACAAAATCTATTTCAGTGCCGTAACAGACATATATAACACAGTTAAGGATAAGTACTTCATTTCTGAAAAATTGAGCAATACAGGCAGCTTCAAGGAATACCTTGAAATTATGAAAAATTTCTATGCAAGCAACTCAATTGAAAGTTCATTCTTTGCCTTTATTGACAGCAACAGCGCTTCGTCTAAGGCAAACAGCTTCAGCACGGAAGCGGTGTTTAAATCCCTTGACAGACTGGCAAACGCCGTCATTATTGACGGAGAGATTGAATTTGATAATGACGCAGACTGTGTTTTCATGCAAGACGGTTTTTTCTCAATCAAAATTTACAGCAGCGGATATATCACCGCTTCTTATTGCTTCAATTCACCAATGAATTTCAAATACGACTCCGTTATCTGGAACGATATGGTTGCAGATTTCAGCTAAATAAAGTCAATCCCTGCATATACGGCAGGATTTCAGACTGTCGAAAAAGTCAATTTAAAAGTTTTCGTCCACCTTTTTCAAAAG
>CAKSIR010000005.1 GCA_934462775.1 uncultured Ruminiclostridium sp. | reverse complement strand
CCGCAGCACTCGTCATGGTCGTGATGGTGATGTTCGTGATGGACATCTTCTTCGCTTTCCTTGATAAGAGCGGCAACCGCCGAGCCATGCTCGTCCATTGCTGCAAGAATCTGTCTGCCCGTCAAATCGTCCCATGGCGTTGCAATAATAAACGCGTTGGGGTTTGTTTCCTTAATTTTGGCAATGCAGGCGTCAGCTTCTGCCTGATCGATAAGCTGAACCCTGCTTAAGATAATCGTGCCTGCGTTTTCAATCTGATTTACAAAAAATTCGCTGAAATTCTCAAAATACATATCAAAGTTTTCAGCGTTTACAACGTCAACAAGGCTGTTGATTTCCAGCTCGCAGTCTTCCTTCGCCTTTTCCACTGCTGCAACAACATCTGACAGCTTTCCTACGCCTGACGGTTCGATGATAATTCGGTCAGGACTATATGTGTTCTGAACCTCCTTAAGAGCCTTGCCGAAGTCGCCAACCAATGAACAGCATATACAGCCTGAGTTCATTTCGCGGGTCTGAATGCCTGTTTCCTTTAAGAAGCCGCCGTCAATGCCAATTTCGCCGAATTCGTTTTCGATGATTACGATTTTATTCTTGTCGTAACCGTCAGAGAGTAATTTCTTTATAAGAGTTGTTTTTCCTGCTCCGAGAAAGCCTGAAAAAATATCTACCTTTGTCATTTATATCGTCCCTTTCTTTGATAACAATAGCATTATACTATTATATTACACAAATACAAGTATAGTCACATTTTTTGCGTTTGTCAATAGATATGGTTGACATTCTTAAAAAAATGGATATAATTAGTATAGTATTACAGTACGAAAGGAATAAAAACTATGAGCGAATGTTCACACGACTGCTCCTCATGCTCAAGCAGCTGCAGCGAGCGTAAGGAAAAGCAGGATTTCAGAGAAAAGCCGCACGAGCTTTCCAGAATAAACAAGGTTATCGCTGTTGTCAGCGGCAAGGGCGGCGTCGGCAAGTCCCTTGTTACATCGATGCTTGCCGTTCAGATGAGCAGAAAGGGCTTCCACACAGCAATCCTTGACGCAGATATTACCGGACCGTCCATTCCTAAGGCATTCGGCGTACACGAAAGAGCAAAGGGCATTGACGGCGGAATTATCCCTTGCAGAACCAAAACGGGTATTGACATTATGTCGCTTAACCTGCTGGTTGAAAACGAAACCGACCCTGTCGTATGGAGAGGTCCTATCATCGCAGGCACGGTCAAGCAGTTCTGGACTGATGTTATCTGGGACAACGTTGACTATATGTTTGTTGATATGCCTCCGGGAACAGGCGATGTTCCGCTGACTGTTTTCCAGTCGCTGCCCATTGACGGAATCGTGGTTGTAACATCTCCGCAGGAGCTTGTTTCCATGATTGTGGGAAAGGCTGTTAAAATGGCGAAAATGATGGATATTCCGATTCTTGGACTGGTTGAAAATATGAGCTACGTTAAATGCCCCGACTGCGGCAGAGAGCTTCACATTTTCGGCGAAAGCAAGCTCGACGAGGTCGCAAAGGAATACGGAATCGAGGTTACTGACAGAATCCCGATCAACCCTGAAATCGCAGGCGCGGTTGACAAGGGCGAAATCGAATTTGTCAAGGACGAAATTCTTCAGAACAACGTTGCAAAAATTTGCAGCCTATAACCCAAAATCGCCTTTGACGCGCGTCAAAGGCGATTTTTTACAGTATCTTTTCCGCAAAATACAGCAAGCCTGCGGTGTAATCCGCTGTAAGGTCGCTTTTGTACACAAACTGAGGCAGATGCTGTGCGAGAATGTATTCCGAGCAAAGCGCTTTTATTTCAGCTATATTCTCTCTGTTAAACCGTTCTCCCGTAAGCACGATTACAATGGGATTTATAACCGATACCAGCGCTATAATCCGCATTGCGGCAGTGCGAATAAAGCTTTCCTCGTCCTGCAGAGCTTCAAGCTGTTTTTCAAAAGGCGTTCCCTCGGCGACCTCCATCTGCACCATATCTCCCGCAAAGCCCGAAAAGCCCTGTATAATACTGCCGTTGCAGACGGAACCTGAACCGGGGTGGCTGTTTTTGCTGAACTTAAGAAGCGTTACCGGCTGACTTGCGTCCAGTCTGTTCTGCGAAAAATATCCGATTGCAGCAGACTGCATATCGTTTTCAACTACCGCCTTTATGCCGAATTTTTCCTCAATACGCTCCTTTAATTCGCAGACGTTCAGCGTTGGAATTGCGCAGCCCAGTATTTTACTGTCGTGAACGGTGCCGGGAATACCTATGGACACTGCCCGTATGTTGCCGTACCTTCGCATAAGCTCTGCAATGGTGCTGTTTATGGATTTCTCATCAACGGTCAGTCCTTCCCTTTTGCCTTGCTCAACCACATGGTAAACCGCGTTTGCCACGGCATAGTTTATTACAGCCTCTCCGTTTTCAATAACGGGAAAAACGCACAGTATGTGGAAGAATTGGTTGTTGTAGACATACTTTTTCGCAGGTCTGCCGCCGCTGGATTCCTCCAAACCGTCAAATCGTGCCTCGTTCCTTGCCGCCATCTCCTCAAGTATTGTTCCGCAGGTGGTGGTACTCAGACCTGTCTTTCTCGCGAGAATGGTTTTCGTCCCGTATGGCAGCTTTCTCATGCAGCGAGTTACCGCCGTTACATTCTGCTCCTTTATAATGCGTGCCATATACTGCTTTTTTCGGCTCATGTTGTTCGCACCTTTCGCAAATACTTTTCAAATGTTTTTTAAAGTATAGCATAAGGATTGTTCAGTGTCAATAGAAATTAAGGCGGCAAATGACAGCAAACTGCTTGGCATACATCTTCAGGGAGCTTGCTGCTGTTTTCGCGGCTTATTATTCAGACTCGTAAAAAACCCCGAATCGTTTACGAATCGAGGTTTTTCTACTGCCCGAGCACCGTTTCTGCGGCGTCGTTTTGCTTTTGTTATCAGGGGAGTTTATTTTACAGGAACTGCGCCTGCGTTTGCAACCTGAGTCTGTCCTTCTTCTGACAGCGCAAATTCAAGGTATGCCTTGATAAGTTCGTTTTCATTGCCTTCCTTGTATACGCAGATGAACGGACGCTGGATTGGGAATGTACCGTCCTTGACTGTTTCCTCGCTTGGCGAAACGCCGTCGATACTGAGCGCCTTAATGGAGTCGTCAACGTTTGCAAGCGAAGCATATCCGATTGCGCCTGCTGTTGTGCTTACTGTTGAAATTACCGTACCTGTGCTTTCAAGCTCCTGCGCGTATGAAGGCGTGGAATTCTTCATTACAATGCTTTCAAAACCGTCGCGCGTACCCGAACCGTCCTCGCGTCCGATTACAACGATTGCCTTATCTTCGCCGCCTACTTCGCTCCAGTTCTTGATTTCGCCTGAGTAAATCTTTTCAAGCTGTTCAAGAGTAAGGTTTGAAACTGTGTTCTCGTTGTTTACAACGATTGCGATACCGTCAATACCGATTGTTGTGGGAATAAGTCCTGTTTCTGTGTCCTTTAATGAGCGGCTGGAGTTGCCGATGTCAATTTTGCCGTCCATAGCTTCCTGAATACCTGTGCCTGAACCCGTAAGGTCAAGTGTGATTGTAACTCCGGGATACTTTGCCATAAACGCGCCGTTAAGTGCCTTTGCAACCTTTTCCATTGATGTTGAACCGTTGATTGCAAGAGTGCCTGTTAAATCGGCTGTGTTGTCGTCTGCTGCGGCTGTTGTGTCAGCCGCGGTCGCTGCGTCCGGCACGTTCGCCGCTGCCTGTGTTGTTGTGTTTTCCGGCGCACTGCCGCAGCCTGCTATTGAACCTACAATCAGTCCGATTGCCGCTATTGATGTAATAAACTTTTTCATTTCTTATTGTCCTTTCAAATCTCTGTTATCTGTGTGCTTCTCTTTTGCACTGGATACAGTATAACGCCAAGCCGCCTCAGATAAAAGCAAATACATCTGTATCTTTTGTAAATTCGCGGTAAAAATTCAGATTGGATAAACTTACATTCAAGCGGGCAAAAAAACAGATTGACGCTGAGCTTCACGTTCGGCGGCAATCCATAAAAGAGAAAAGGTAAATGAAGAAAGATGTGTGCTTACCACGCTTATATTATGCCATATTATGCATTAAAATAAAACATAGGGAGAGTAATTTCAAAGTAAAATCTCGGTAAAAGCAGAAACGCCCCCGATTTTACAGGAGCATTTCTGTGTTTCTATATGAAATTGGGTAAAAAGAGGAATGCGGCTTAGTTGCGTACTATTCTGTAATACGCTTTTGCAGTTAGCGAATAAACCGCGAAGTAAATTATGCTGAACACCACTGTCGTTCCGAGAACGCAGACTGCAAACAGCCAAGTCTGCGTAAGTCCAAGCAGCGCAAGCATCTTGACTATCATCTTGAACGCGAACGAAACATGAACCACCGCAACTGCAAGAGGCAGAAAGAACACGCCTTTGACCTGGCTGTTGACCGATTTCTTAACTTCGCGCTGACTCAATCCCACCTTTTCCATTATCTCATAGCGGGTCTTGTCCTCAAAGCCTTCTGTAATCTGCTTGTAGTAAATTATAAGCACCGTAATCATAAGGAACAGCGCACCGAGGAAAATTCCGATAAACAGCATACCGCCGTAAAGTGCAAATGCGCTTTTTTCATCGTTGCCCTTTGTTCCCAGTGTGCAGTTGGGAATATCGTCGTCAAAAGCGTACTCGTCAAAGCGCAGTATATTTTCGTCGGTTCCGTCGAGATCAAAGCCGTACTGAATAAACAGACTGCGGTCGTCCCCAAATATATTGTGAATAACATCGCTGTCCTTGACAAAAAGGTACACGGTCGGGTCGGTTTCAACATTAAGGCACTCCGTACCGCAGAAGCTGTCAACGCTTTGCTTTATGCTCAGCGTTACGCCGTTTATTTCGGCGGACGGTTCGGTGAATTTGCTGTACAGTCCGAATGCGACCGCCTCGTTTTCCTTGAGAGTTACATTCAGCCCCTCAATTTCATTATAATCATCAACAGGAACAAAAACATACTGCGTTTCTCCGCTCCATATTTTCACATATCTGTATCTGCTTTTATTTACCGCCGTAAGGTCGTATTCATCAAGCTTTCTGTCGATTTCATCAGCCACCACTGCAAAATCACCATCGGATTCTATATAACACTGAGCGCTTACATAACGCGGATTTACATTGTTTATATACGACCTCTGACCTGCGTAAAGGGAGATTGTGGTTGATACGGTAATCAGCACCATGGTGCTTAAAATTGCAATATTGGAAAGTCCCGACGCATTTTTCTTCATGCGGTACATCATTCCCGAAACGGAGATGAAATGGTTTTTCTTATAGTAGAATTTCTTGTTTGATTTGAGCATTTTCAGCACAATAATGCTGCCCGAAACAAACAGCAGGTATGTTCCTGCGATTACGAACAAAACCGCAATAAAGAAAACGCCTATGGCAATTGCTCCGCTTTCAACGGTAAGAGCAAGATAGTAGCCTGTTCCGAGCGAAATCAGTCCCAGTATACCAAGCGGCAGCTTTGCCTTTGGCTCCTTTTCGCCCACATTCCCGCTGCGCAGCAGTTCAACAGGCTTTGCAAGACGTATCTGAAGAATATTGAACAGAAGCGCTGCCAAAAAAACAGCCGCAAATAGAATGACTGTAATCAGAACCGCCTGTGGCTGAACAGGAAAATCAATCAGCGCGTCATATTTTATCAGCTTTGCAAGAAACATAAACGAGAGTCTTGAAAAAACAATTCCGCCAAGTAAGCCGACTGCAATTGAAAATCCTGCCGTGATGAGATTTTCCCATAGCATGAGCCTTGCAATATGCCTTTTCCCCATGCCTAAAATGTTCAGCAATCCAATTTCCTTTTTCCGCTGCTTAATCAGAAATGAGTTTGCATAAAACGTGAATATTATCGCAAATACGGATACAACCACGCAGCCGTATCTTAAAATAAGCTGAATGTACTCACCGTACACTACGCCGACGCCTACTTCCCTGCTGACTGACAGCGCAGTCATAATGTAATACATCATTACAGTCAGCACAGCTGTCAAGATGTAAGGGTAGTAAATTCTGCCGTTTTTGCGGATATTTCTGAACGCAAGCTTGGGATAAAAGCCTTTACTCAACGCCCTCACCTCCGGTAGTCAGCACTGTCAGCGTGTCGGCGATTTTCTGGTAAAGCTGCTCGTTTGTGCTTGCGCCGCGGTAAATCTGATTGTAAACCTGACCGTCCTTTATGAAAAGCACTCGGTTTGCATGGCTTGCCGCCTTGACTGAGTGAGTTACCATAAGTATAGTCTGACCTCTGCGGTTTATTTCGGTGAACAGCTTTAGCAGCCGGTCGGTCGCCTTTGAATCAAGGGCGCCTGTGGGTTCGTCGGCAAGTATCAGCTCGGGGGAGGTTATAAGCGCTCTTGCGACTGCGGCGCGCTGCTTCTGTCCGCCCGAAATTTCGTATGGATATTTCGGCAGAATGTCGGTTATCCCAAGCATATTTGTTATAGGCAGCAGCTTTGCCTTCATTTCATCATAGCCCTCGCCCCTGAGTACAAGAGGCAGGAAAATGTTGTCCATTACCGAAAACGTATCAATTAAGTTGAAGTCCTGAAAGACAAATCCAAGATGATCGCGTCTGAATTCGGAAATTTCGCCGTCCTTTATCTGAACGGTGTTTTTACCGTCAAGCAGCACCGAACCGCTGGTCGGCTTATCAAGCGACGCCAGAATATTCAGCAGCGTGGTTTTTCCCGAGCCGGATTCTCCCATGATTGCAGCATATTCACCCTTTTCAACGGAAAAACAAACGTTTTTAAGCGCCTCAACCTGATTGCCGCCGAAACGGGTCGTGTAGATTTTTCTGAGATTATTTACTTCAAGCAGTGCCATAAAATCATTCCTTTCTTGTTACAATCAGTATTTTATCAGATATTCGCCCGATTTTCCATTGATAAAGCTTACAGTTGAAAATGTTCCTTACAAAAATGCTTACAGTTTTGTAACAATGGAGAAATAAATAAAAAAGTCAAATTTAAGGTTTTCGTCCGCTTTTCTCAGCAAGCTGACAGCAAGGCGGAAACAATGCTGTTCTTGATATATGAGGCAAATTCAACAAAAAGTTGCGGTTTATTTCGATATTACAACCATTGACATATTGCATAAAAATTGGTATAATATTTAATAACTTTTTACGGATAAAAATCAGACAGAACACTGTCAGATTCAGCACAGAGGTTCCTTAGAAGGAAGGGAATTTGGGAATATGATTACCTCCGCACCATTGCCAAAGCCAACGCTAAACCGTCTGCCTACATATCTGAATTATCTGAAAACCCAAAAGCAGAGCGGCGTTGCGAATGTTTCGGCAACCACTATGGCGAATGCGCTGGGGCTTAATCATGTTCAGGTACGCAAAGACCTGTCAATGGTAAGCAACGGCGGAAAACCCAAGGTAGGCTATGACACGGAAGGACTTATGAACGACATAATGTCTTTTCTCGGCTACGATAACTCAAAGGACGTGGCGCTTATCGGCGTGGGACGTCTTGGAACGGCGCTGCTTGCCTATAACGGATTCAGCGAATACGGCCTTGATATTACGGTTGCTTTTGACACCAATCCGTCTTTGCACGGCAGCGAAATAAACGGAATAAAAATCCTGCCTGTGGAAAAAGCAGCCAATATATGCGAGCGCCTTAAAATTCACATTGCTATTCTTGCCGTGCCGGCAGACAATGCGCAGCAGGCGGCAGACGCTCTTATAAAAGGCGGCGTCAAGGCGATTCTTAACTTTGCTCCCGCTCATATTGTTGTACCAAATGATGTGGTTCTGCGCAACGAGAACATAGCCGCACAGCTTGCAATCCTTTCAAAAACCTTCGAGGAAAAGAAAAACATCGGTCAGATTAACGATATTTCAGGAGGAGATTACAATGGTTGAAATCAAGGTATGTATCGGAAGCGCCTGTCATCTGAAAGGCTCTTACAACGTTATAACAGGGCTGCAAAAGCTGATTGACAGCAACGATCTCAGCGGCAAGGTTGAGCTTCGCTCGCAGTTCTGCATGGGAAACTGTCAGAACGGCGTATCAGTAGGAATAGGCGATAAAATTTACAGCGTATCGCCCGATACTGTTGAATCGTTCTACAACGAAAATGTAGTTCCTCTTTTATGATTACAGCGGTCCGTCAAAAAAAGGCGGACCGTTATTTTTTATATAGGTCAATTTATCCGACGCAGGTTGACTGATGCGGTAAAAACTGTAAGTCGGTTTTGAAATTGGCGGATCGGTGTTGAAAAAATAAGAAAACCGTGATATACTTATCTGGAATTAACTCAATACAGCGCGGCAGTCGGGAACTGCTGAAAGGACAACTATGCACAACAGAATTTACTGCTCAACAGGCGCGTTCATCGGCACGGCAAACAACAGGAATTACGGTCTGATCGCCGAAAGCAGCGGCTTGCTGAATTGCAGCGGGTATGAATTTATGATGTTTGGCTCGTGGAACGAATGTGTTGACGAGCTTGAAAAATCGCTGAAAAGCAGCGGCTGCAGGTTCCGCGTCTTTCACTTCGACAAGACCATAGGCGACCGGCTGAGCCGCTGCGAAAACGATGATTTTGACGAGGCATACAGGCTTTTTGAAATGAATTGCCGTCTTGGAGAAGCTATCGGCGCCGAGCTTGGCGTTTTTCATCTGTGGGGCGGGCTTGCGTCCGATAAAAACATCGATTTCAATATAGCGCAGTATGAAAGGCTCAGGGAAATTGCACGCAGGCATAACATTCTGCTCACTGTTGAAAATGTGGTGTGCAACGTGAAAAATCCATTTGTCCATCTTAATTCGCTGCATGAAAAATATCCCGATCTATCGGTTACAATCGACACAAGATTTACCGAATTTCACGGCATGACAAGGGAGCTTTTTTCGGCGGAAAACGCATGGCTGTGGGACGGAGCTGTGAAGCACGTTCATTTCAGCGATTACAGCGGCGGCGTTAAGGATTGGGCAAATCTGCGGGCGCTGGAGCTTGGAACGGGGCAGATAGATTTTGACTATATCGCCGACAATCTGCAAAGAGTAGGATATGACGGCAGCATCACCCTTGAATCAACCTGCATTGAGCCTTGCCTTAATATAGAGAGAATCAACAGAAATTTAGATTATATAAAAAGAAAGCTGGATGAAAGAAATGGCTGAGTTTAAAACGAACGTAATGAGAATACTCGATCAGAAAAAAATCCCGTACAACGCTTACGAATATCCTCACGAGGACGGCTGCGTTGACGGAATAGGCGTTGCTAAGCTGCTGGGTCAGAATCCCGACTGTGTGTTCAAGACGCTGGTTACACAGGGAGCGAGCAAGAATTATTTTGTTTTCGTTGTGCCTGTCGCAAAGGAGCTTGACCTGAAAAAGGCGGCTAAATCGGTAGGGGAAAAGTCGGTTGCAATGATTCATGTTGCGGATATAAACAAAATAACCGGCTACATCAGAGGCGGCTGCTCCCCTGTTGGAATGAAGAAGCAGTTCAAAACCACCTTTGCAAAGGAATGTGAAGATGTTGACAAAATCATTGTCAGCGCAGGCAAAATCGGCTACCAGATTGAAACTAAGCCTGCCGACTTAATCGGTCTTGTCAGAGGGCAAATCGCCGACATCACGTTTTCTGAGTGAACGGCTGACAGGAGTGCGCGCATAGATAATTGCGCGCATTGCTTTTGAATGTGCGCGGCTTATGGGAATAATCTCACCGTTGTCCATAGTGAACTGGGTGCTTTTGTAGCGTTCGATACGGTCGGTGTTTACTATGTAGCTTTTGTGGCAGAACGTGAAATTTTGAGGCAGCTGCTGAATTATTTCGGAAAGCTTTTTGTAACATTCAATTCGCACTCCGTCGCAGCAGGCAAAAATCGCCTTGCGGCGAAAGCACTCTATGTACTCGATTTTGGAAAGCGCAAGCTTGGTTGTGCCTTTCTGAGTTTTTATGAGATAGTGGGTATTGTGGTTGACGTACTCTAAGTCCTTTTCGATTTTCTCACAGATTTTCTTCACGACCTCCGCCTTCGGCGGCTTTTGCAGATATGCAAAGGGAATCATCTCAGGCGAATTTTTAAACATCAGAGAAAGATATTCATGGTTGTACGGAGATACGAAAACCACCCTTGAATCGGGGTGCTTGCTGATAATTTCATAGGCAACGTCAATACCTCCGCTGCCCCCTCCGAGTTCAATATCCATAAAAAAGCAGTCAACCTTTTTCATGTCAGTATAGGCTTTTGCTTTTTCAGCGCTGTTAAAGTAGGCAATGTTCCTGCTTCCGCTGACCTGGCTAAGCAATCTGGCAAGATTTTCGGCAAAAACAATATCGCTGTCACAAACTGCAAGCTTAAGCATAAATGGTTGACTCCTCTCAATAACCTATATATATTATTATATAATTATAGGTAATATTTGTCAAGGATACTAACAAAAAAATTATAATTTCAGAAAATCAACTAAATTACGGTACTTGCACTTTATTCGATTATATGATACAATATTTAAATAATGCGAATTGGAGATAGCAATGAATATATTGTTAAAAAACATATCCGCCGTTTTACCGCAGGACAGCGGATACACAGTGAAAAACTGCGATATTTACATCAGCGGAAACGAAATTGCGGGAATTGACAGCGCGCCTGAAAATTTCGCTGCCGAAAAAATAATTGACGGCGCTGACCGTCTTGCAATTCCGGGACTTGTAAACAGCCATACCCACACATATATGTCTGTTTTCAGGAACCTTGCCGACGACCTAAGCTTCAGCGACTGGCTTTTCGGAAACATCATGCCCCGCGAGGACAGGCTTTCAGGCGATGACGCTTACTGGGGAGCAATGCTTGCCTGCGCCGAAATGCTGAAAACAGGTACAACCGCCTGCCTCGATATGCATATGTTCCCGAATATGACCGCAAAGGCCGCAGATGAAACAGGTATGCGAATCTGCCTTTCAAGAGGTCTTGTCGGAAACGACCGCGATGATTTCAGCAGGATAAATCAGCATAAGCTTGAAACAGAAACATGGAAAGGCCATCCGAGAATCACATTCAAATTAGGTCCTCATGCGATTTATACCACCGAAAAACCTTATCTTGAGCTTGTTGTGGAGCAGGCAAAGGAACTGGGTCAGGGAATCCACATTCACCTTTCGGAAACAAGAACCGAAGTCGAGGACGCATACAAAAAATACGGCAAATCGCCCGTTGAATATCTTGATGAAATCGGTGTGTTTGACCTGCCCTGCGTAGCTGCGCACTGCGTTCATCTTTCGGATAACGATATTGAAATTCTGGCTAAAAAGAACGTCAGCGTCGCTCTCAACCCAATGAGCAACCTTAAGCTTGGCAACGGCTTTGCGCCTGTTCCGAAGCTGTTTGAAAAGGGAGTCAATCTTTGCATAGGCACCGACAGCGCTGCAAGCAACAACACACTGAATCTGTTCAGCGACATGAACTATACGGGAATGATTCACAAGGGAACAACCGAAAACCCGCAGATGATAAGCGCGGAAAACGTTCTTGCATTTGCAACAAGAAACGGTGCAAAAGCGCTGGGACTTGAAAAATGCGGCGAAATAAAGGTCGGATATAAGGCTGATATTGCCGTTCTCGACCTGAACAGACCGCAGTTCTGCCCAAGACATAATCTGGTTGCCGCGCTGACTTATTCGGCAAACGGCAGCGAGGTTGACACGGTTATCTGCAACGGTGAAATCTGCGTTGAAAACGGCAGACTGACCCGTGTTGACGAGGAAAAAATTTATTACATGGCAAATAAAACAATGGAAAGAATCAAGTAGGAGGAAATATTATGGCAAGCGAAATCCGCGACGAAAGCTTATGGGAAAGCGGCAAGAGAAAAATTGACTGGGTAAAGGGAAATATGCCGCTTTTAAACAGCATTGAGGAAGAATTCAGCCAGACAAAGCCTTTTGCAGGACTTAAGGTTGCGCTGTCGGTTCACCTTGAAGCAAAAACCGCATATCTTTGCAAGGTTCTTGCCGCAGGCGGTGCAGAAATGTACGTTACAGGCAGCAATCCGCTGTCAACGCAGGACGATGTGGCGGCGGCGCTGGTGCATGACGGTCTTAACGTATTCGCATGGTATGACGCAACTCCCGAGGAGTATCACCACCACACGCAGAAGGTTATCGAAGTCGGTCCGAACATTATCATTGACGACGGCGGCGACCTTGTAAACCTTATTCACAACGAATATCCGCAGCTTATTCCTAACGTTATCGGCGGCTGCGAGGAAACAACAACCGGCATTATCAGACTTATTTCCATGAACAAGGATAAGCAGCTTAAGTTCCCGATGGTGCTTGTAAACGACGCCGACTGCAAGCATCTGTTCGACAACAGATACGGCACAGGTCAGTCCGTATGGGACGGAATCAACAGAACAACCAACCTTATCGTTGCAGGCAAAAACGTTGTAGTTGCAGGCTACGGCTGGTGCGGCAAGGGCGTGGCAATGAGAGCGAAGGGGCTTGGCGCGTCCGTTATTGTTACCGAAATCAACCCAATCAGAGCCATGGAGGCTGTTATGGACGGCTTCAAGGTAATGCCTATGGTTGAGGCTGCCAAGATAGGCGATTTCTTTGTTACCGTTACAGGCTGCCGCGACGTAATCTGCGAGGACAGCTTCTACAATATGAAGAACGGCGCAATTTGCTGCAACGCCGGTCATTTCGACGTTGAGGTCGACGTTGCCAAGCTGCGCGAAATTGCCGTTGAAACCAAGCTTGCACGAAACAATATCATTGGCTACAAGCTGAAAAACGGAAACTGGATTTATGTAATTGCCGAGGGCAGACTTGTAAACCTTGCGGCAGGCGACGGACATCCTGCCGAAATCATGGATATGAGCTTTGCAATTCAGGCGCTCAGCGCACTTCACCTTGTAAAGAACAAGGGCAAGTTCGACGACATGATTATCAACGTTCCAAAGGAAGTTGATTACGAGGTCGCCAACCGTAAGCTGAAATTCTGGGGAACAAGCATTGACAAGCTGACAGACGTTCAGGAAAAATATCTCAACAGCTGGGAAGTATAAAAATAACCGCCGCACAGATTATGTGCGGCGATATTTTATTTACTCGGATTTACCGTTGCAGGAGCTTTTTGTTCGCTATTCTGTTCGTTCGGGCTGTCGGGCAGTATTGACGTGTCCTTGAGCAGATTTTTCAACAAACTGTCTATTTCGCTTTGAGATAATACCTGCATACTGCCACCTCCGTTTTTATATAATATATAATTATAGCACAGTATGTTTGTATATGCAAGAGAATTTTTCAGCAGGTTATTTATCTGTGTCTGCCGCCGCCTCCGTGACGTCCGCCGCTGCTGGAACGGTGGGTGGAGCTGCGTCCGCTGCTGCGATGGCTGCCGCTACTGCCGCTGCTGCTTGTAGTCACCTTGTGGCGGGTGGTGTAGGTCCTGATGAACGTGTCGGTCTTGCGGGTGAAATAAATCGAGGCCTTGTTAAGGTAGCTGCTTGCAGGCTGTTTCTTGATTTTGAAAGGAGCTTTTATAATTGCGTAAACTATAAACGTGACAAAAACCGCCATAAGCAGAAAACCAATAAACTGGCCGCTGAAAAAGTAGATAATAATCTTGTCGATAAAATCCTCAGAGTAGTCATATTGGTTTGACGGAGCTCCAAGGCTTGAAAACAGCTCAACCCTGTCAGCAAATCCGATAACGGCTTTGTAATAATTGCCGTCAACTATATCGTCATAGAAATAGTCAAAGGCGCTGTCTATTCTGCTGTCGGTGAACAGCTTTATCGCTCTGCCGCTGGTGGAAATATAGTCGTACTTGGTGTCGTTGTTGATAAGCAGCAATACGCCGTCTGTATTCATTCCGTAAAGCTTTTCGTAATAAAGGTCGGCGTAGTCAACAACGCCTCTGTCGCTTTTGTCAGAGCCTACATCATCGGTCAGAACGACCGCAACATTAAGCTCGCTTTCCATTGCCGCATTGTAAAGATATTCTTCAAGCTCAGCTTCGTCGGCGTCGTCAATAAGCCCTGCGTCGTCGTAGAGCCTTTTTGTTCCGTCGGCAACAATTTTTTCCGATACATTGTAAGCCGAGGCTGTAACCGTCATTAAAATGCAGGATAAAGCCGCTGCAAAGGCAAAAGCAATTTTCTTCATATTGAAAGTACCCCTATTATGCTTAAAATTGTGAAAAGCGCTGCGCCGATTCCGCCTGCAACAAGCTTTGCCTTAAGCGAGTTGAACGGCAGATTGCCGCCGTATTTGCCCGTCTGTCCGTTCATGGCATAGTAGTACATTTTGCCCTTGAATTTGTAAGAAACAAACCATACGGGAAGCAGCATATACTTCCAGTTGACGTTTGGAACATCAACATTTGAGGTGGTTACATTTATGTTGGAATAGCCTGTTATAGAGTCTTTTAACCGACTGTAAGCGTCATCTGCCGCTCTTTTTCTTACACGCGGGAAAATCTGCTCTTTGGAAACATCGAACTTTTCGGCAAGATGTCCCGAAAGATACGACATTGAAAAGTCCTTCAGCTCGCTGTAATCGTAAGGCTCAATGCTTTCCATCAGCTCATCGTCAGCCTTTGACGAGCCGTCGGCGGGAATCCCCTCGTAAATCATGCTGCCCTCTCTTACAACAGCGTATTCCCGTACGTTGGTCGTTATGTAATCGCCGCTGCGGACGGAGGTTGACTGCTGGCAGGTTGCGATGATCTGACCGTTTACGCGGCAGTCTGCAAGCCAGAACGGTATGTAAATCCCCTGAATTTTTTCCATGGTGGCGTCGCTTTTAAATTCCTTCGGAATGAACCTGCTCTTTCCGCACCATTTCTTGAAATTTTCAATAGCGTTTTCCTTGGTTGTCTTGAACGGAATTATTTTTGACGGTCGGTACTGACCCGAAAGACGTCCCGTGAGGATAACCGGAGTGTGGCAGTAAAAGCAGGCAGTCGCGGAAGTATTTGAGTCGGTTATAATTGACGCGCCGCAGTTTGGGCAATTGTAAAGGCTGTTGCCCGTTTCGAACTCTTCCTCGCGTTTTATATCTTCCTCGGTTCTTGCAGGCTCCTCATTGTCAAGAGGGTGTTCCTCCTGCTTGGGATAAATCTGTTCAATCTGCTCCTTTGTAAAGGTGCTGCCGCAGTAATCGCAGCCGAAATCCTGCGTATCGGCTTTAAATTCAAGATTTGCACCGCAGTTGGGGCATTTATACTGTACAACTTCCACCTTTGTTCTCCTATCAGTTCAATTTGTTTTTGTCGTTATTGTCCGGGTAATACAGCCCTGAGTTTTTGATGATTTCAAGCAGTTCATCAGCTATTTCCGGCTCAAGCTCAAAATCTGAAACGCTCTTTTCCGCAACCGAAACGCGCTTTTTGCCGCCGTCCTTTTTTCTCTGCGGAGCCTTGATTGTTCCGTTGTCGACATTTACGATGTAGGACGGCGTTCTGCTCATGTCGTGAATTAGCTTTGCCGCTTTATCTCCGAAGTTCTGCGAAATAATATTTATCCAGACAGACGCCTTGCAAAGACCGTTCAGATAGTCCTTGCTGATTATAACGCCGTGCATTGAGTGCATGAAAACCAGAAATTCGTCCAGCGACGTATAAAAAGCTCCGTCCCCGAAGCACATTGTTATTGAATCGGCCTTGTGTTGATATGCCATCATCGCGGTTGACATACCCGTAAGGGAGGTGTTCAGCGGGCATATATCAACAGGAATTGAAACCCGCGCCTTGTACCATCTGAGCATAGCGATAAAATCGGCGTCAGACAGCTTGAAATCCCCAACCAGACGTATCATCGAAACAGGGGTAAGGTTTATTTTGTTCATCAGCAGCTTCAGCATTTCAATCGGATTTAACTTTGAAACGTTCAGCTCGAGAATAATCGGCAGCTCTATCTGCGGAATAAGATACGCCAATCTCAGCGGCACTGTCACATAGGCAAAACCAAACACCTCAAGCAGTTCAATATCGGACGGGTCAACAAGCCTCAGTATGTAATGGTCGTCAAGCTTTACATCATGAAAATACGGCAGCAGCATTTTGGTGATTTCCATATATTCTGCGCCGCTTTGAAAAATGCAGGAGGCATAGCTTTTGAATTCTGCGCCGGCTCCGCTTTCCTCCGGAGCGCTTTCAGGTATAATGCAGCAAAGGCTGTTATCTATAATAACTGTTCTCATCGTAATCCTTTCAGATGTAGTAATACTTTTTTAAGTATATCACATTTATTCGGTTATTTCAATAAAATATCCCAATGTTATAAATTTTTCATTGTGTATTTACAAAATCAATGAAATCATAAGTTAAATTACTCATGCTGCAAAAAAAGCGCCTTGCATCAGGAGCTCCGACTTCTGCGGAGGTCGGCTTGTGGCGCTGCCGTATCGCCTTACGGCGATTTAATTTGTGGTATGACATCAACGCATTTATTCGCCAAACAAAAAAGAGGATAGAATTTCTATCCTCTTAATATACGACCTTATATTTATGGTGTTTAGGAATTTGTAGCCGCTTTTACTCCCTTGAAATCACTTTTGCGTTAATATTAGCAAATTGATTAGCAAGGCACTTATTGATATTTTCTACAAACTCCTAAAACCGCATTTTTGGCGGAAAGAAAGGGATTCGAACCCTTGAACGGTTTCATCCGTTACACGATTTCCAATAGTAAAGTTATCCTTGACTTTATAACAAAAATCATATATACTTAGATAAATTATATATAATTTGTTACTAAACGACTTATGAGCGAATAGTGTGAATGGTGAATGCAAAAATAAATTTTAAATATTGTTCTGACAATTAGTTTACACTGTGCTCCAATATAACCGTTATTCTGTGAATTACGGTTATATTGGAGCATTTTATTAGGAGGGGTAATCATGTCAAAGCAATTTAAAAGGATTCTGGTTAAACAAGGAAATACTTGGGCATTCGCCTACTGTGTCTGCAAAAATGAGTCAAGTAACTCAAAATCGAAAGGAGAAAAAAATAAAAAAATTACCGTTAAGCAATGCAAAAAAGAAAACAAAATAACCGTCAAAGAGTATTTAATAGCCTGGTTTGAACATCATAAAAATTTTATTGAACCGGCAACGGCAAATGGATATCATGTTAATATTTTTAACCATATTATTCCTGAAATAGGAGATAATCAATTATCGGATTTAGACGTCAACGATATTGAAAATATGTGTCTTAACCTTAAAAAAAACAAAAATCTTTCTGCCAAGACTATAAAATATGTTTATAACGTTTTAAAAGTTGCTTTAAATAAAGCAGTTGAAAACAAGCTGATTGAATCAAATGTCGCATTACAGGCAAAAACCCCAAAGGTTTCAAAATACAATGCAGTCGTTTTATCACCAAATCAACTAAAAATTATGTTTAACTATGTCAGAAATACCCGATATGAAACAGAGATAAAGCTTGCTGCTGTGCTGGGATTAAGACGAGGCGAGGTTCTCGGAATAAGAAATCAAGACGTCAATTTTGAAAAGCATACCCTATCCATTCAACAGCAAGTGTCGATTACAAAAGTAATAAACGACAGTGCAGATGATAACAAGCTGTTTGGCATCAAGAATTTAAAAAGCAGTAGCAGTCACAGAGTAATTCCAATTTCAAAAGATGTGGAAAATCTAATAAAAAGACGACAGATATATAATAATTTGCAGAAATCAAAACTGAAAGACGATTATATTGATAATGACCTTTTATGCTGTAAAGATAACGGAGATATAATCTCACCGCAAGCATTGTTTCGCGCATTTAAAGAAGCTTTAAAAAAATGTGAACTTCCAAACATAAGGTTTCATGACCTCAGACATAGTTACGCAACAATGTTAATTGATTTAAATGTACCCATAAAAGTAATATCGCAGAACTTAGGGCATTCAAGCATAGCCGTTACTGATACAGTATATGCTGATAGTATTTTGGCAAAAAAGAACGCATCTAATGCCATTTCAAGTTTATTAAACTGTTACTGAAATATTCAGTCGATAAAGAAGTGTTATTTTGACACTTCTTTTTATTTTGTCATTTTTGTGCTACACTGTAGTACGATATCGGAACAGCAGTACAGTCGGTGCAACTCCGACAGTTCCGGCAAGCTGCTCGGGCAGCTCACATAGAAACAGAGATTGCAACTCTGAATAAGGCGGTAAAGTTAGTCCTACCGCCTTTTTTCTATGCTTAAAGTACAAAAAGGACTAACAAACCGCGCTCATCAGAGCAGAAAGAGGACTAACATTATGAAAACAATCACATTCTTCAACAACAAAGGCGGCGTTGGAAAAACGACATCGGTAATTAACATTGCTTACGAGATGTTCAGAGCTGGCAAGAAAGTTGTCGTTATCGATGTAGACGGTCAGCAGAATACTTCCAGGTTTTTTGTTGATATTGATACTCCATACGGAACAGTAGAGAAAACCCTTATTACCGGTGCCGAACCAATTATAAAACCTACCCGTTATTCTAATATCGGAGTTATAACGGCTGGAAACACAATGAATTCCGGAATTCAAGAATTTCTTTCTTTGTCGGAAAACGTACAATCCGAACACGTTCAGGCACTCATAAATTCAATAGATTGCGACTATGTATTATTTGATTTGCCGCCGGCATTAAATAAAATTACAAACCGGATTTTATCTGTAAGCAATAAGGTTTATGTTCCCATTGAGCTGGGATCATTTGCAATTCAAGGTATAACAAATGTTATGGACGCAATTGCTGAAACCGAAACAGCATTTGGCGGTTGTTTCATAACAAAATATGATAAACACAACCCTATTGATTCAGAGGTTGTTGAGTTACTGGAAAACAATCTTGATACAAGCCTTTTCAACACACGCATTCCCAATAGCAAGGTCATTAAAAACAGCATAAGCTGTCGATTAACAGCAGCCGAATATATGTTTTGGACAGAAGCTGCAAAATCATATCTTAACCTTTTAAATGAAATAATTCCAACACTGGAGGATTAAAATGGGACGATTTAATTTAGACAGTTCAATTTCCCGTGATATAAAATCTGTTGCTTCTGACAGTTTTGTTGACCGTGTGAAAATGATTGAATACGATAAGCTTATTCCGTCAAACACAAATTTTTATGACCTGTCAGAGCTTGAGCTTTTATCGGATGACATTGAGCGCCAGGGACTTAAACAAAACCTGGTTGTAATTGAAAATGAATCGAATAAAGGGACATTTTTTATAAAGTGCGGACATAGACGTCATGCAGCAATCGGTAAAATGATTGATGATGGTCGAATGCCCAAAAATCCAAAATTGCCATGTTATGTTGAAACTGAACAGAGTAAAAACGTTACGCAATTAAACTTGATTATGCTCAACGCAACCCAGCGAAATTATTCTGATTCAGACATCATGCAAGAGCATGAGCAACTCGTTGAAATACTTGAAAACCTCAAAGCTGAGGGCAGAGAAATAAAAGGCAGAATGCGTGATAATATTGCTAAAATACTTAACATTTCGCCTGCGCAGGTTGGAAAAATTGAAAACGTAAAACATCGAGCTGTTCCGGAAATAATTGAAGCAGTCAAAAACGGTGATATGACATTATCAACCGCAAATGAAATTGCAAAGCTTGATACAGATACACAGGAAAAGCTCTTAAAAGAAAAAAATCCATCTGAAATTTCTCACAAAGAAGTAAAGAAAATAAATGAAAAAAATAATGAAATTAAAATAGAAAAATCCAATGATTTTTCTACGGAAAATGTCGTATCCAATTCTGATTTTGATGAATTAAATTGCGAGGAAGAAATTGACACAATTAACAAAGAAGCGTATAATAATTATATCGGCTCTAATGCTTTTTTTGATAATATTGACGCTGATAAAGAAACAACCGATTCTTCATTACAGATTATTTTATCAGAAAAAGAAAAGTGGGCTTTAACGAATTTTCTTGAGCCTACATTAAATTACTGCAAGCTCAATGAACCGTATGCCTATACAATATTGATAAAGCTTGCACAGCGTTTAAAAGGTTTAAATGAAAATTCGTAATAAATCAGAAAAGGAATTTTTATTATGGGACGATTAACAAGAGAGCAACAGATTGCCAGCCTTGAAAGTAAAATTGAAAAGGCAGAAAACAAAATAGTTGATTTAAAGCTTAAGGTGAAACTTTGGAAAAGCGAATTGAAAAAAATTGAGGAAGATGAACAGAAACAATTTTTTGAGGATATTTACAAGTCGCTTTCGCAAAGTGGAAAATCAGATGAGGAAATCCGAGCACTTCTTCAGGATTTCAAAAACAAGCTTGACGGAATTCCGTCACCATACGATGTGAAAATAGACGAAACATAAAAACCAAAAGTGAGCGAAGCGATTTGAACGAAGTGTGGGGCAAAAATTTTGAAACCTCAAAATTTTTATTTTTGAAGAAGTTCAAAAATGGGGTTTTGGGGTTTACCCCATGCAAGCCGATTTTGTACGCCATGGCGTACAATAATCTGTGCTTGTCGCTTCGCTTTCTCTTAGTTGAATTTTTGCACTTTTTTCATAAAAAGTACATTAGGAGAAAAAATGGAAAACAAAAAAACCGAAAGGCTGCACCTTAGAGTAACTCCATCAGAAAAAGAAAAATTACGCAAACGTGCTTTTGATTCAAATATGACATTAAGCGAATATATAGTTGCAATATCTGATGATAAAGTTATTGTTTCGGCTGCTGACCTAAAAGAGCTTATTGTTGCTGTTAACCGAATTGGTGTAAGCGTAAACCAGGTTGCTCGAATCGGAAACTCACAAAAGTTTTTGAAAAGAGAACAAATAGAAATTATAGAAAAAAAACAAAACGACATTTTGCAGCTTCTTACCGATTTAATTCAGAAAGTCAGGGCAATTTAAGATGGCTTATTTGAAATCCACTGAGGACAAGATTAAAACGAATATCTCCGTTCAAAATGTATTAAATTACTCAATGAATGAAGAAAAACAAATTTCTAAAACCATATCAAAGAATTTGCTTGAAACAAAAATCAAAACTCCGGAAAGCATTCAGAATGTTTTATCCTATGCAATAAGTAAAACCAATCTTACTACAACACATAACTGTTGGGGAACACCTGAGCAGATTCAACAACAGTTTATGCTCACTACGCTGCTCCAGAAACATCAAAACAAAAATAACATTTTTGCACACCATTACATTCAGAGTTTTTCCCCTGAAGATAACGTTACCCCAGAACAAGCACATCAAATTGCAGTTGAACTAATGAAGCGCGTAGCTCCAAATCACCAATATACAATTTCAACTCACACAGACCGTGACCACATACATAATCACATTATTCTAAATGCAGTAAACCCAGTTACCGGATACAAATGGCACGACAACAAATCAACTGTAAACCATATGCGCGAAGTCAACGATGAGCTTTGCAGAAAATATAAACTAAGCATTATTGCCAAAAGCAGTAATCAAGGATTGAATAAAGCAACCTATCAATTAGCCGCCAAAGGCAAGTCATGGAAGGTAAAGCTTTGTACCGATTTGGATGAAGCAATCATTTCTTGCAAAAGCAAAGAAGAGTTTATAAAATTCATGCAGAATAAAGGCTATACAGTTTCATACAAAGACGTACATATAACACTCACTCCAAATGGGGAGAAAAAAGGCATAAGAGTAAATACACTCGCAAAACAATTTGGAGAAAAATACAAAAAAGAGAATATTGAAAAATCAATGGGCTATCACACTGCCGTTAGTTCGGAGTTTAGATATGCCCGTGTTAAATATATAAATGAAAAGAAAGTAAATCAAAAGAAAACACAGTATTTAACCGAATGGCAGCGTTATGAAAAATGGCGTTTTACAAACCAAAAATCTCGAAGCTCTGCCATTGATACAATTATATCATCATCTATGTACACAAACAGAGTTGATATTTTTCTTCTGCGCCTCCTTTGCAGAATGCTAATAAATGCGCTGAAAAAATCCGACAGAAAAAAGAATAAATTATATAAGCTGGATAAGCCGATTTCCAATAAGCAAATAAAGTCTACACAGCGATTGACCGGGAATATAAAAAACGAAGAATTGTTTTCAGCAGATGGTGATAACTATTTTGTTAATGTCGATACCATGCAGCTTATAAAACTATCTAATGCTGATTTCTTTTATTCCGCAAGAATGTACGCGAATAAACCGACAGCAAGGGTCTTGATTAAATCTTATAACAAGGAAAATTTATCTGAGCTTATCGGCGTTACGATAGACGAGCTTGATAACCGGAACGCAAAAGAGCAGAACAGAACAGTTTACAACAAGCTGAAAAAGCTGTCAAAAGAGAACAATACTCAAATTGAATATCGTATCATTGACAAAAAGCAGCTTGAAGAACTTCAAAAGACAAATATCATGTTTGCTGTTTTTGAAAAAGGCGATAAGTTCAATGTTGCAGTGCTTAAATCGGATATAAGTGCTTTGAACGCACTTTTATATAAACAAACCATTACAAAATAATACGGAGGTATGAAAATGAAAAAAAGTCTTGCCTACTCCATGCTTGAAAAACAGTATGAACAGAAAGCCGAAAAACAGCTCAAAATCTCAGGCATCTTCCAAAAGGCAATTGCCAAATCCGAAAACAAGAAAAATGAAATCAACAGCGAACTGTCATTTCTTGATAAGCGCATTGAAACCCTCACCGGCGAGCTGAACGGAATAACCAATGCTTCTAACTACCTTGTTGGAAACCGTGGACAGTCCGATAACCTGGATAAAGTAATCAACCTGTTAATTTACAACAACAATCGCAAAGCAATTTCTCTCAGTGATAAGCTGCGCAAGCTCGAGCTTAAGCGCAGCAGAATGGCTAAGCGCATTTCAGATATTGAAGAGGAAATTTCCCTGAATGCTAAAAATGTTGAATACCACTCAAAATCCGCCGCTGACATAAAATCGTGCCAAAGCAAAATTAACGCATTAAGCAACATTGGAATTGAAAATCCGCTGCTTGCTGCCTATATTGCCAAGCACAGCGATGAGGTCATAGATGACATAAAGCGCTACTGCTACAAAGAATTGAGCGACGATCAGCTTGAAAAGCTCGATAATTTAGATTTTGCTCAGCGTCCGTCAAAAACAAACGCCGGACATACTATCATACGTTTTGAGCGCAGCGATATGGATAAGTTTGAAGCAGCGCTTGCATAAAGGAGAGCAGAATGGAAAAGTTTGATAAAACACTTGAATTGCTGGCATCAATGAATGCAGACGAGTTTCGCAAGCTTCAGGATTTAATCGCCAAAACAGAGCTTGTGGAGGAAAACGCCCAGAAAGAGATAGAACCGCCTGCCGAAATAAAGAAAAACGCAGAACTGTGGCTTGCAGAACAGAAAAAAACACAGAGCAGCGAAAGCTACATTCTCCATAGTATAAAAAAATACCACCTTAAAAAGGTAGATTATCTTACTGATAAAATTGAGCACCTTAAACATAAGGCAGTTCGTCAGCAGAAAAAAATCATCAAACTCAATTCCACAAAGAAAAAAGCAGAAAAGGCATTAGAACAGTTCAACCTCAAGCTTGAAAAGCTTGAGGTTGGCAAAGCCTTTCTGAATGGAGTTGAGGAGTCCCATTCTTCAGTAGTGGATATGATGATTAACCTGAATAGCAGAAAATATGAACGCTGCCTTAAAAAAATCGCTTCAATTAAGGAGTCATTTTCTGTAACCGACAAGAAAATAACTAACTGCAACGCTAAAATTTCTCGCTTTGAGAAAAAGGTTAAAGAAGCAGAGGAAAAAATCAGCTTACACAAATATCGTGTACAGCACATCCGTGATTTTCATAAGCTTCACGTTCCGCATGAGCTGCTCAGTTTTTATATTGCCGAGAAAACAAATACCGACATTGTTAAATTGAACGAGGCTCTGAATAATCCCATGTCATTATTCAGTAAAAAAGAAATCAACGACGGTCTGCCCTTTGTCCCACCTGAAATGCCAAATACAGAGCTGACAAAACTCGACAGCCCTGAAATTTCAAAAAATCAGGTGGAGCTTTACAGTGATTTTAACAACATAGCTGAAGCTAACATGATTGAACCTGTTCCAGAGGAAAAAGCTTATTTTAAAGAAATATCAGACGAGGAGCTCGGTAAGCTTGCTGACAATGATGTTAAGGTAATTGCAAAACCACATCCTGAAAAAGAGCATTCGTATATTATTAAAACTACCCAATCAGAATTTGAAAAGATAAACAAAATATTAACCACACCATCAAAGAATACAGCTATAACACGCTGATAATCTTGATGGTGTATTTTATTGGAGGTATAAATGGAATTAGCACTTTATTTTGCTGTTACAGGTAGTGACCTGGTAGAAACCACTGCCGATGATACGAATAATGGTGTTCTTTATTTCATGCTTAAGTATGACAACGCAAAAGAAACATCGGATTTAAATCAGGTAATCACCGCTAATATAGAAACGGTTGCAAGGCTGTGCCACGTCAATGCGGAAAATGTTCATAATATTTCAAAAGATGAATACGAACGAAACGTTTGTTAAATATCGCTAAAAACATCGCAAGATTATCTTGCGGTGTTTTTTATATGATTCCATTAAGGAAGGAGGAAAACCATCATGAAAAAGCTTAACAAAAAGAAAATCAGCCGTATGTTCTCTGTTGCTGTCGTTGCAGCTGCAGCAATTGCAGCATTAACAGTGAGTGTTGCAGCTGAGGGCGGATTATCTGACGCACCCGCTAATGTTGATAACACCAGCTTAAACGCACTGATCACAATCGCGTTCTGGGCAACAAGGTTAATCGTTGCTGCCGCAGGCGGTATTCCGTCAGTAATCAAACTGGTTCAGGGCGTTTCTGACGAAAACCCTCGTGACAGAAACGGTGGCATTTTAGGTCTTATAGCTACCGGCGTCGGCGTTGGTGCAACGTTCGCCATTGAAGCATTATTCTAATTGAGAAACAGTGTGCAGCTTCGGCTGCACACACAACTTGAAAGGCAGGTCAGAAATGGACTTAAAGATAAATTTAACAAAGAATGATGAAAACACATCAAAAACAAAAGCTTATGCTACCGCCGTATTGAACGGTCATATAGCTATTCATGGCATAAAGCTTGTTGAAGCGGACCGCAATGGTGAAAAATCCTTGTTTGTACAAATGCCGTCGTGGGTTGCGGTAAATTCAGACGGTAAGAAATTCTATAATGATGTTGCTTACCCAATCACAGCCGAAATGCGTAAGGAATTGTTTGACGCTGTTTTGAATGAGTATAACAATCCTACAGAAAAAGAAGAAAATAAACCTATCGAAATGCCAAGCGTAAAGGTTTCGCTTAAGCTTTACGATGATGAGAACAGCAATATTAAGGCACACGGCAGCATTACATTAAGCGAAAGAGTGGTAATCGGCGGCATAAGAGTTGTCGAGGGCAAAAAAGGTGCATTTGTTCAGTTACCTGCATATCAGGACAAAGAAAATGAATGGCACGATATAGCTCACCCGGTTACAGCTGAATTCAGGGAAAAACTTATAAATGCTGTGCTTAACAAATACAATGCATTGGTAAACACAGCATTTATCGGCAACACTGAATACAAGGATTTAGGCGAAAAAGACGAGATAAGCTACTTAAGAGTATCCAGCGAGAAGCTCATCAACAAGCTTGCGGCTGAGCTTGACAGTCAGGGAATACCTTATCATGGCAAAGTAACCGATGATAACAAGGCGATTTTTATGGTAAACATTCAAGATGAAGAGGCACTTAAGAATTGCCGAAACAAAATGCAAAAGGAAATCTCATCAGAAAAGAAAGCAGGTATGAAAAGATGATTGATAAAAGCATGGACGAAATGTACGATAAGGATCACGACGGGCTTCCAGACCGCATAGACAGTACATACAGCATTCCGGAAAGAGATGAACAGCTGGATAAAGACCTTGAAAAGCGCGGCGAAGAACTCCGCCGCCGCTCAAATGGTCTGTGTCGTTAATTATGAAAAGAAAAAACAGAAACAAGCTTTCTTCGAGCAGAAAAAAATATAAAGGTTATATCATAGCTGCAATAATAACAGAATTGTTTGTATTTGCCGCAGTAAACTTCATAATTTATTTATGGCATTGTTACGCCCTTGAGGAAAGTGCAGCTGAATTCTCTATAAAACTGCTTATCCCATTTCTTGATTTTATAGGAAACCCTGTGTTTTCAGTTCCTGTCACCATAGGTTTAGTAGGAGAAATAAGCTTGACACAGATAACGTCTATGTGGTGGATACACCTAACAATTATCCTTTTTTTCTTTTTGGCAGCAGGCAATCAGGCTGACAGAGATTACAAGGGTATTGAAAAAGGCAGCGCTGATTGGGCAACCTCAAAGGACGAGCAACAGTTTAAAGATACAACCGGTATTCCGATGGGAAACGATTTTTACGCTTCTATCAAAAACAGCAATAAGGTTTCTTATGTTCCGCACAATCTGAATGAAATGGTTATCGGTGGTTCGGGCGCGGGCAAATCATTCAGAAAAATCAAACCGGACATAATGGGAATGTTCGGCAGTTATGTTGTGACTGACCCTAAAGGAGAATTATATAAAGACACAGCACAGCTTCTTAAAAAGAACGGATACAGAGTCAGAGTTCTTAACCTTATAAATGTTGAGCTTACAAATACATATAATCCATTTATGTATATGCGCTCAGAGCAGGACGTTATTTCAATTTCCGACCTTTTCATGAAAAACACAAGCGGCGAAGGCGAAAAGGATGATTTCTGGTCGAACTCCGCAAAAGACTTGCTTTCGGCAATAATGATTTATCTCTTCAAAACCGAAAGTGAAACCAAAACATTTGGTCGTGTTGTCAGGCTTGTAAGCTCGCTCAGCTATGACGATGGAGTTGTAGATCCCAAATGTGAACTTGCTCGCTGCATGGCAACACACGCGTTGACATATCCGCAGGACGCAGCAAGCATTATATGGGCTTCCGTCAAGGGAACGCCTGAACAGACTATGGGCGGCATAGCAAAGACGCTGTCCACAAGATTAGGCTTATGGACAGTTGAAGCTGTGGATTTGCTTACTGCAAGCGACGAAATGGATTTTGACAATATAGGCGTTGAAAAAACAGCAATATTTGTAATTACGCCTCCTGCACGAAATCCCTATAAGTCAATTATAAATATATTTTACAGTCAGCTTTTCGAGCGATTGATGTACTGTGCTAACTTCAAGCATAATGGTAAGCTGCCATTGCTTGTATCCTGCGAACTGGACGAATTTGCAAACATCGGACAAATTCCGAACTTTAATGAAACGCTTGCAGTTGTTCGTTCGCACAATATCAGGTTGTGCATTGTTCTTCAGGGATTATCGCAGCTAAAGGCTTTATATGAAAAGACATGGGAATCGATTATCGGAAACTGTTCTCTATTCTTATACCTTGGTTCGCAGGATACTGACACCCGCAAATATATTTCAGAAAAGCTCGGTAAAACGACAGTACGTTCCGAATCAAGCAGCTACAACAGGGGAGGTCAGGGCGGCGGTTCACGCTCGGAGCATTATGACACCCGTGATCTTGTAGAGGTAACTGAGCTACCAAAAATCATCGCTGTAAATAAGTACAGCAAAAAATACGGCGGTAACTGCATAGTGTTCATTGATGAATTCAGCCCATTTTATCTGCAAAAATTTGATACTTTGTCGCACCCATTGATAAAGGAGGTTGGCGGACCTTTTCCGTCTGACAAAAACACGGATATAAATAAGGAATACGCAGAGCTTTATGAACTTCGCCGTTCAGGCGGCAATAAGCCCTCTCCCTCAAAAGTAGAAGAAATGATGGAGCAAAATTATGACGATGATAGACAAGTAAAGCTTGCCGCATTGTTTAATTCAAGTGAAAATGCCGACGGACTGTCAGATGATGAAATAAAGCAGATACGGCTCAAAGAATTGTTTGAATCAGCAGACTCAGCAGACAACAGCACCTCTGAAGTTCCAATTTCCGATATTGATGATATGGCAAATGTCGTATCTCAATCAGATGATGAGGAAGAAGAGTTTATGGCAGATGATGAATTTTCATCTGAGGATTTTATGTAAAAGGCGGTGAAAATTATGTACGATGAAAATGAACAGCTTCACAACATAGAAAACGCATTGAACAATTCTTTCCGATATGGAAAAGAAGTTTTTGCGCTTGGAAAACAAATCTATGAACATTTTGCCGGAAAGGCAAAGGAAAACCTTGATAATCTGAATGCTCAGGGATTCGTATTTACCGGAAAGCCAACTGACCTGTGTTATTTTAAGTCAAACAAGATATTATCAAGAGGCGTTCTCGATAGCATTGATGATTTCAAGGTTAAAAACGCGGTTATAGATAACCTTATCCAGTATGAAAAAATGGGGTACATTGATGTTGATGTAGAAAACGGAACCATCAGCATAACTCCTAAAGGGCAGGAATACATAAATTCAAAGGAATTTCAAAAAGCTGCTATCGCAGACCAGACCGAAGCGCAGAAAAATCCTGCATTATATGAGCAAAGCTTCGGCGTTGAACTTGACGGGACCCATGCCGATTTTAACGTATATCGTTTCACGGATAACCTTAACCTTAACGAAATCATACTTAATCCGAATAAAGAATTGGCGCAGAAGATATGCGACAATGTTGGCAAGTGGCAAGAAAAAGGGCTTGTTAAAATATCGGAAAACGGTTTAGCAAAAATAACAGATGAGGGCAGAAAAATGCTTAACAGCTCTGCATTTAAAGTCGCAGCCGGCAAATCTGTTGAAAAAGCTGTAAGCGCAGTTCCGGCAGCAGGACAAGTAGTTGCGGTCACTAAAAAAGTATTGTCTGTATCAAAAGACTTTATTGCAAATATCAGTAAGGTTGAGAAAGGTCAAACAAGATGAAGCGTATACTGTGTTTTCTTTTTCTGACGGTATTTGCTGTAATGACATTCAGCGGCTGTATCACAACAACGGTTGTAGGCGGAAGTATAGGCTGGTTATTTCCATCAAGCGAGGGAGATTACACCCCGGAAGTGACAAAGGACGAACTAAAAAAGCTTTATGACATTGCTGATGATTGCTGGAATAAATACGAAGAAGAAATCAGAACAAGCGAATCCTGTTCCGGTATGGCATACACCCACAATTCTGCCGCGTTTACCGATAATAAATGTAAGATTATCATAATCGCCGCATTAACCAACAACGTAAATATTTCGTCCATCAGCAAAAAAATGATAAACAAAGTTATTGCAACCTATGTGGGCTATTCAAAGACATATATCTCTCATCCGAATTCAAACGACAACGAAAAAACGGTTACAGACATACACTATTCATTTATATTTTACGATAAATACATTGAGGAAAATTTACTTGGACAGATTGAATTGTCAGAAATATATATCAACGCAATTGAGGAGGATTGAAAGAGAAAATGAGTTTTTCATTATTTGACACCGTTATATCCTGGGTGAACGATTTACTTTCAGTTCTGGGAGAAAACATCAGCGGAATCGGCATTGTTGATATAACCGGAAATTCAGCGGGCATTTCAGTATCGGATTTCGCCGCCCTGTTTGAGCCAATAATGCGCACATTTGCTTACTCGTTATGCCTACTTCTTATCGGCATTAACATAATGGAATCTGCCGCACAGTATGAGCTGTTTTCACTCAGAGGAGCCATAAAGGTCGGTGCAAGGATTTTTCTTGCAAAGCTGTGGATTGACCTTGCGTCCTGGGTTTGTATGCTCATCATCAGCTGCGGCAACGATATTGCTACATCCGTAATCGACCTTGCGTCAAACACAAGTGAAATGGGATTTCTTGACGGTGTTACAGTCAGTGAGCTGCTGCCGTCATCAGATATACCCGTTATTGGTGATATTGTTGACCTGCTTCTCGGAATAGTGGCTCTCCTCCCGTTCCTGCTTATTTTATTAGGAGTCGGCATTGTTGCAACACTCATTATAATTAAGCTTGTAATGCGAACCTTTGAGTTAACAGCACTTGTAACGGTATCGCCTATTTTCTTTGCCTGCATTGCCGGCGAGGGAACAAAATCATATTTCCGTAAATTCATTTCGACGTTTTTGGGCGCTGTATTTCAGGTTGTATTCATTGCACTTGTGTACGCTATGGCAAAATACTGGGTCGCTTCTATGACAATGCTGGATCCATCGTCTGTTACTATTGACGACCTTTATGGATATGGCACAAACGTAGGATATACCGGTCTGATTTTAATTTCTATGGGCGTAATGATTGTTAAACCGCCGCGATTCCTTAACGACCTGCTTGCAGGATAATAACAAGGAGATTATATGATAAGAGTTAAAATAACAAAAAATATTATCCGAAACGGTGCATTGCTGATGGGAATGACCGTATCTCAGATAGTAACCGCAGTTATCGGTCTTGTAGTTTCAGGCATTGAAATAGCGCTGCTTTACAACGTTATGGATATAAACGGTATAATGACAATTGTTTTTTTCACCTTGTTGTTATTTGTCGGTCTTGGAATTGTTAAGATCCAGGGATTATCTCTATTTAAGTTCCTGGTTTTAGCGTTAAAAGGACCGGATAAACGACCGTACAGCACCAACGGAATATTTACCGAAACTAAGGAGAACTCTATGAAAAGAAAGAAAAAGCTTTTCGATTTCACAAATAAAATGACCATTCCTAAAACCGCACAGGGCACAATCCCGTTCATTGAGGCGTATGACAATGGACTGCTGCTGACAGAGCAGAATACATATACACTTATTTTTGCTTTTGAAAACCTTGATTATCAGCTTTTAAGGGACAGCGAACAACAGGAAACATATGAAATTTACCAAAAGCTTCTCAATGCCCTGCCCTCTGATGTCGGTTATCAGGAATTTATTATGAATTCCGTTGTAAATACAGAAAAGCTGAAAAAGGCTCTTATTCCTGCAAATAAAACAATAAAAGAAAACATTCTTTCAGAATATGTAAGAATGAACGAGGGGCTTATCGCTCACAGCGGCTCTGCGTCAGCCGACAAAGTAATGTTAATCGCATTATCATATACCCCGCTAAGCTCGATTGATAATGCAAACGTTCTTTTCAAATATTACAGAGAGCTTCAGCAGTATTTTTCACATCTGAAGTCAAACGTCAAGCAGCTTGAAATTGAACAGGTATTCAAAGTGCTTTTTGATTTTTACCATCCATTTGACAACATTGACTTTCTGCTGCCTAAAAATATTTACTCCCGCGGCGGAAAAATCAAAGACTACATAGCTCCCTCCACGTTTGTGTTCAAGGCAAAGGAAATAGAAGTTGGAACATCTTTTACTCGAGTTCTTTATGTACGTTCTTTCGACCGTGAGGGCGATGACGGATTCGTTCAGGATTTGCTTGACAATAATAAAAAAATCACGGTTTCAAAGCATATCCACCGCATGGATAAAGCGGAAGCGCTTGATAAAGTCAACAAAGAGATTTTGAGCGCCCAGGAACGTGTTCAGAAACGCAAAGAAAACAATCATAAAAGCGGACAGGATTTCGTTCCGTTTCGTTACCTTGACCGTCTGCGTGAGCTTGAGGATTTACAAAACCGACTTTCAGGTACTAACTGCGAGCTGTTTGAAGTTGGCATTTTCGTATCTATTTCTGCCGAAACAAAAGACGAGCTTGAAGAACTGACACTGGCTATCCGTTCCAAAGCTCTCAAGCATCAGGTTAAGCTTGATATTTTTGTAAGACAGCAGGAAAAAGGGCTTAATTCCGTCCTGCCTATGGGAATAAATCGCTTTTCTGTAAAAAATGGAAACAATGTAAATACTTATCTTTTGTCTGACGCAGCGTCTGTACTCATTCCGTTTTCCAACCGTGGATATTACACCGAAACAGGTATTAGCTATGGCATGAACAAAATAACCAATTCAGTAATTGTATTGGACCGTACCGATGAAATGAACAGCAACGGTTTTACATTAGGCTGTTCGGGATCAGGTAAATCCATGTTTACCAAATCCGAAATTATTGACGTTCTTATGAAGTACCCCAATGACGAGATAATCGTTGTCGATCCTGATAACGAGTATGCACCGCTGGTAAAAGAATTTGACGGCGAAATTTTCAAGCTTTCCCCATCAAGCTCAACTACCCTTAACCTATTCGACACTGACCTATCATACGCAGAAGAAGGCGTAAATGCGATTTCCATGAAATCCGAATTCATTATGTCAGTTGTAGAGATTGCGAAAGGTATTAAGCTTAGCTCGAATGAGAAGTCAATTATAGACCGATGTGTAAAAAACGTATATCAGCCATTTGTTCAGTCAAGCGGAAATAAAGACTACATTCCTACGCTTGAGGACTTTTACAACGAGCTAAAAGCGCAGCCTGAACAGGAAGCTTCCGACGTCGCTATTGCCCTTGAGCTTTATGTAAAAGGCTCTTTCAGCAATTTTGCGGGAGTTACCAATATTGATATTAAGAAAAAATTCCTTGTAATGGACATTATGGAAATGGGAGAACAGCTTGCGGCTGTTGGACTTCACGTTATTCTTGAATTTCTCTGGCAGCGAGTTATAGCCAATAAACAGCGTGGTGTTCGTACTTGGGTGTGGATAGACGAGTTCTCCGTAATGTTCTCTGACAGATCCGAACGCTCGGGCGATTTCTTCGCAAAGGTTTATAAGCGAATCCGTAAACACGGAGGAGTAATAACAGGCATTACCCAAAACATCACTGAGGTTATTGCTTCAAAGCAGGCGCAAACCATGCTCCAGAATACTGAATTTGTCGTGCTGCTTCAGCAGGCTAAGCACGACCTTGATACTCTGATTGACCTTTTTGAGCTATCGCCCTCACAGGCTATGTACCTAAAGTCAGGAGAAAAAGGCTCCGGACTTATTATTTGCGGCAAAAAGGTTATTCCGTTTGAAAAGAAAATACCTCAGGACAACCTCATTTACAAGATTTGCAGTACAAACTTTAAAGAGGTGCAGAAGGAATATCAAACAGAAATGAAAAACGACTGACCGTAGCGTTGACTTTCTCTATTTGGTATATTTTTAAGGTGTTAAGCTGAATATTAGCTTAACACCTTAAATAATCAATCTGTTGTTTCTTTCTCTAAAAGGGAACATTTTTAGGAGGTTAATTATGAACAGCTTAGAACTTACCACAGTAATCCTTGTAGCAGCAGAACTTGTTTTAGTGTTTGCAGGAGGGGCGTTATGCCAGCACGATTTAGACGCAGCCGGTAAAATTATCATGGCTATTGGAGGGTTGAGTTGGACTGCTTCATTTATTATAAATTTCATGATTGGACCTAACAGCCTTTTTAAATGGGTTGAAGCATTAATCTCGCACCAAAAATTTGGCTATGACCCATTTGGTATGATCATAGTTTGGGTACTGCTGCTAATTGCGCCTTTTCTGATTTCCGGCTACATTGCTTCGGACAGATAAGCTCTTAGATTTGAAATCAAATCCTTGTATTGTTTAAAAATACTTAAAAATTTACTGCTCTGATTTGTGGCGTTGTTAGCGTTACCCAACGAATCAATTATTATCAAGTTATTCTTTTCATCTTTTATCATAAT
>CAKSIR010000004.1 GCA_934462775.1 uncultured Ruminiclostridium sp. | reverse complement strand
GAATAGTGTAGTGCTGGCGGTCTATCTCTTGTTTTCGGTTGCTTGCTTCCTTACCGTACATGAGCATTTGCACCGGGGTTATCGTTACCGTAGCCTTCGAGAAGGTTGATTACGCCCCACACGCCAAGACCTGCACCGAGAGCGATTACGAGTGTCTGAAGAACATCAATAGCAGAATTAAAAAAATCCATAGTTAAAATCTCCTTTAAAATGTTTGTTGTTTTGGCATAAGAAAAGCCGCTGATTACTCTAAATCAGCGGCTTGTTCCGTGCCATCTTCGATTGTTTCCGAAAAGTCGTAAACCTCAACGACCGTTTCGGGTTTCAGTCTGAGCTTATGCTCCATATACTTTTCGATATTGAAAAGGTTTTTCGGGTCAGCGTCGGAGGTGAGAGCGAATTTTGGATGCTTCGTTAAATCGTACTTATTACTGAGAAAAGGTCTCACGCCTCTAAGCTGCAAAATACACTTGCTGCCGTCCATTACGCTGAGTTCGTCCATTGACATAAGCTCTTTGCCTGTTTTCTGATAGTTCAGGGAGTGCGAGGTTTCTTTGCCCCTGCTTTCACCTGTGTTATACAGGTCTATCGTTTCTTTTCCGAGAATTTCGGAAATCTCTTTCAGAGTGGTCTTTTCCTTACCGCCGAGAAAGAGCATTGTATCGCAGTTACCCACGATTGTATCCGCATTATCCTTGTAAATCGCCTTTAACTGACTTTGCGCCTGCAAGATGATTGCCGCTGAAATCTCACGGCTTCGTATTGTAGCTATCAGCTTGTCGAACTTCGGAATTTGTCCGATGTTTGCAAACTCGTCAAGAATAAAGCGGACGTGTACGGGAAGTCTGCCGCCGTATTCGTCGTCTGCCTTGTCGCATAACAGATTGAAAAGCTGTGTGTACATTATGGAAACGATAAAGTTAAAGGTATCATCCGTATCGGAGATTATGACAAAAAGTGCCGTCTTTGTATCGCCTAACGTATCTAATTGCAGCTCATCATATTCTGTTAAATCACGCAGTTCCTTGATGTCGAACGGGGCAAGTCTTGCACCGCAGGAAATGAGGATAGATTTTGCGGTCTTTCCCGCCGCCAATTTGTATTTCTTATACTGTCTTACAGCGAAATGCTCAGGATTTTCCGCTTCAAGCTCCTTAAACAACAGGTCAATCGGGTTTTCAAAGCTTTCGTCGTCCTCTCGTGCTTCGCTGGCGTTTATCATCTCAATAAGGGTATTGAGGTTTTTCTCACTTTCGGGAGCTTCGTACCAGATATAGCCGATAAGAGCCGAATAATAAAGTCGTTCAGCCTTTACCCAGAAATCTTCGCCGCTCTGACTACCTTCGCCCTTTGTATTGGCGATAATGGTATTCACAAGTTTCAGAATATCCTTTTCGGAACGGATATAGGCGAGAGGGTTATAGTGCATTGACTTCTTGAAATTGATTGTGTTCAGTACCTTTATAGCGTAACCGCCTTCTTTCAGAGCCTTTCCGACTTCAAGCAATACCGTGCCTTTCGGGTCGGTCACTACATAGGAACTGTGCATCTGGAGCAGATTGGGTTTCACGAAAAATCTTGTCTTACCGGAGCCTGAGCCTCCGATTACCAAGATGTTTTTGTTTCGGGCATATTTCGGACCTGCTTTCGGTCTGCCCTCCATTGTTAGTCGCTCGGTTTCGGTGAGAATAATGTTGTCCTCGAACTTTTCAGCCACATACGGCTTCATATCCTCGGCAGTACCCCACCTTGCTGAGCCGTATTCACAGCCCTTTCGGTATTTCTTCGCATTTTTACCCTTGACGTAGATAACGAGCTTGATAATTACGCCGCCTGCAACACCGATGAGTAGGTCAATCGGGTTAAAACTCGGCAAGGGATTTAAGAAAACATCTTTAATCCCGTCCATACCGTTCATTATCTTATCGCCAAGCTCCACGCCATCGGCAGATGTGAAAGCCTGAGAAATCTTGTTGAAGAAATATCCCATAAGCACGAACAGAAGGACAGCCGTAACCTTTTTCTTGTTGAACTTCATTACAATTCCGCCTCCCGTGCCTTGCTTTTCTCTCGCTTACGCTCCTGAGCCTGTTGACCAAGAGTTTTAAGACGAGCCTTGACAGACGGCTTCTTTTCCTTTTCCATTGACTTCTTCATAAAATCACCGAACGCCGCTGTCATAACATCTGCGTCCTTCGCCTTGAAGAAAATCAGGTACATAGGCGGGTCGAATGAGCTGTCCTTTTTGAGTGAGTAGTCAATGCCGTACTTACGAGCCGTCTTATTGAACACCTTGATGTTCTGGTCAGTAATCTCGATATTTACGAGCTTATCCTTACTGTTCCGGACAAGGTGTTTCACCGACTGCTTACCTTTATAGACCTTCGGCTGCTTGTTTTTCTGATGTTTCAGATACTCGCCGATAACAGCTTTCAACACTCTTGCGGTCATTTTCGTCGCTCTGACCGACAGCGACACTACTTTTTCGGAATTTTGCTCCTGCATTGCTTGCCTCCTTTCGGATTATTTTGGTTTCTTCTAAGGGATTTTGAGTCGTAAACTCATAGCTTTTCCTCCTTTCGGGCATAAAAAAAGCAGCCAAGTGTTTTTAATACTTGACTGCTATGTAAGACGGAGAGCTACTCCGTCCCGTGAAAATCGTGATTAACCTCAGCTGTGTAGTAGCTATCGTAGGTGCTGGGAGCATTAAACAGCGTGGTTTTCAGATACGACTTTATATTTCTGACCTTACTCGGATTTTTCTTCAGGCAATCGAAAACATACTCAATATGTCCCGAATGAACCTTGAGCATACGGCTTTTCACCATTTCGGAAGGAATTTCGGTTTTAGCGATTGCCTGCGTATCGCTCTTACAGCATATACATTCAAGCATTATCTCCACGATTTCATCAAGTCGCTCCTTGTTCAGATATGAACTAAGGGTATCATACTCAATATTTTCCAAAACAATGCTGCGATATGCTTCAATCTCATCAATCCCATCAGGCAGATTGATTGATAAGATATTATAAGGCTCTTTATTTTCTTTTTCTTTATTTGCTACCTCTTTACTTAATTGTCCCGACTTTACTGAAGTAGGATTTACCCAATCTGATTTTTTCCGGTTAGGCTTGTTTTCAACAGACTTTTCAACGGGATTGAAGTGTCGGGGTTTCTGATAGACATTGTAGTGAACTTCTCCGAAGGTGCCGTTATCTCTGCGTTCTCGGTATCGTGTGATATATCCGGCGGCTTCAAGCTCCTTGATGATATTTGCAATAGTATCGGAGCATTCACGGTTGATTTTGGCAAGTCCTTCGATTGATTTATCCCATTTCGGAGGAAGGGAGAGGATTTGAGAAAGCAGCCCTCGTGCTTTCAGCGAGAGCCGCATATCTCTTAAATGGTGGTTTGCCATAACCGTATAGCCTTCGGTCTTTTCAACGGAAAAATACGCCATCAATGACATCCACTGTGATTTCGCCGTCAAGAGAAATATTTTCAAAAAGGGTATTGACAAATTTGAGAAGATGTGCTTCGGCAAGTGCCGCTTCGACTTCCTCTACAAAATCGTCAATCGCTTCAAGGTCGGTGTACGACTTCTTGAAAATTCTGTTTACCTTGACAAATTCCGCCGTGCTTAACACCTTCAAAGTTCGGGGATAGACGTACATTCTGTAATACTTGCTGTCCAGTTCGTCACGGAGAATTGCCGCTTCACGCTTCATCGTCAGGTAATCGAAAATAATTTCAAAAAAGGTCTTGACATCTGCAAGGTTTTGTGATATGAGGCACTTTGAAAAAAATTCCGAATACCTCTTGACATTCTCGGAGTTCTGCGCTATGCGCACCTCCGAATTTTCTTCAATAAAGTTCTTGACTTTTTCATCGTTTTGTGATATAGGGGAAGAATTTCCGAAATCGAAAATTTTTCTGAAAAAAGCCTTGACATTTTCCTCGTTCTGTGATATGGGACTTCCTGCTGTTACTTTCTTTTCCATAGTAATTCCACCTTTCTGACAGTCGTTTTGAGCTTTCTACATATTTTAGGCACAGAAAAACCCTGTACCCGACGGTTTAACCATCTGATACAGGGTTATCTTTTTATCTACCGAGTTCAAGGCACATTACCAATGTGATGTCCTCCCATTGATTTTGCCTTAAATACTTGCCGTTTGCCTTTTGGTAGGCTCTTGCCATCTCAAAGGTTATCGGAAAATCCCATTGTATAGCGATTTTCTGATTAATCCCTATTAGCAATAGCAGCCTGAATTGCCATGCAAAAACATGGCAATTTTTTATTCTTTATCGTAATTATTATACCGATTATCTATAAAATTCCAGTCCATTATAAGCACATAAAACACTTTTCCGTAATGAGCGTTATCAACTATTCGTCCGTAATCAATCACCGGTCTGTATTCCCCGCTCTTGGTTGCGAAATTAAACTTTACATAGTCGTTTGCGTCTGAGCCCGTTGACATAATTTGCTTCCATATACTTTCCTCAACGGTCTTACGTTCGTCAGGATGAATCAGACTGCTGAACTTGCCTTTAGTAAACGCCATAAAATCGTCAAAATCCTTGCAGCCTGCAAGCTTTATCATCTCTTTATTTGCAAAAAGCAGCTGATCGTCATTTTTGTCTGCTTTGTAAATGAGAAAGGCACCCGGAAGATTTTCTGAAACGTCATTCAGACCAAAGCCAAGCTTTGCTCGTTTTTCCACCCTGAAGTCATGAGTATACGGCAGACAGCTTTGCTTGCCGTTAAGCTTAACCTCATACAGTGCCATATCTGCGCAGTGCAGCAGCTTTGCAGGATTTTTTGTGTTTGACGGATAATCCGCGTATCCTGCTGAAATCGTATAATTATGCGTTTCGCCGTTATATTTGAACGTTCGCTTAGCTTTTACAAAATTACTGATAAGCTCTTTTGCATTTTCATTTGTGCAATTCTTGAGTATAATGCAAAACTCATCGCCGCCGTTTCTGCCCATAATAACGTTTTTTTCACCGAATGCTTTCCTCATGGTTTCGGCAAGATTTTGCAGCGCCTCATCGCCAATCGAGTGACCGTATACGTCGTTGATAAACTTGAAATTATCAATGTCAAGCATAATGCCTACGCACGGTTCTCCGTTATGCTCCTTTACATAACGGCCGAATTTTTCATCAAATCCGTTTCGGTTATCAAGTCCCGTTAATGGATCCGTGGTAGAAATGACCTTCAGCTTTTTGCGGCTGTTATCAAGCACAACCAGCTCTGCTGCCATTCCTGTAAGCAAAAGCACGATAACTGCGCAGGAAATGAGTATTTGAACGTCATATTTCCCATTATTCCATCCGTCGGCAGGCATTATTTCCAGCTTCCATTCACAGCCGCCAAGCTCAAAATTATGTACAACCGGATTTTCAAAGCCATCTCCCGAACAGTATACTTCCTTAAAGTCCGTATTCATTAGCGAGCTTGTCTTTGAAAGGCGGCAGAAATACCCGAAATCCGACAGCGCATTAAAGGAATCGATAAAAATTTCAGGCACCCGTATAATGGCGACAGTTAATCCCCAGAACTGCGGTTCCCCGTTTTCATCGTCAAGAAAAACCGGATTTCTTATTGCAATGCCAACTCCGCCCTGATTAAGGTCAAACGGTCCCTGCATAACCGTAACATTGTTTTCTATACCATACCTTACGACAGGACCGCGTTTTTCGTCATTAACAAGGTCGATTTTTCCCCCTTCGTTACCCTCTGCGGGATATATTTCGGTAACAACTCCGTTTGGCGCAATCTGAATGCTTTGTACGAAATCATCCATCATTTTTTCGGCTACAACATCAAACTTACGAACACTGCCGTCCTCGCTTATAATGATTTTTTCTAATGTTTCTGTTATAGCAAAGCCTTTGTTGAAGTCGCCTACTAATCGTTCTGCATAGCTTTCCGCATTAAGCTGCGCCTTGTCGACATAATTCTCATAATACGAGGCTTGCAGCTTCATCGCTGCCCAAATTGAAAAGCTGCCTGACAACAGAAAGACAGCAACAGGCAAAAGAAACTTAAGTTTTTGTCTTTTCATCGGTTAGTCCCTACATATAAATTCACATGATGCCTTATTTTTACTGTTATACCGCTTCTTATCCGCACTCGTTTTTGAACTTATCAGTGATACCCTTCGGTAATATTTCCGATATGGTATTTGCCGTCAATTCCAAGAGATGCGGATTGGTCTGTTTCCATTTCCACAATTCCGCACTTGCTCAGTATGTTTCCATCTGAGTCAGACAGATACACTGTTTCGCCTGTTTTAAGGTTGAAATTTGCAGCAATTTTCATAAGCGCAGAATTTTCCTTGTTATTTTTCATAGCTATTGTAAGGGTTGATTTAGGAGCGATTGAAGTTGTCGGAATGTTAAAACGGTCAAGTCTGTCAAAATCGTCCGACAGGAAGTAATCCTTCGTGGAAACGGTTTTGTCAGAGCCGTTATAAAGCTCCACCCAGTCGCCATTGCCCGAGGTGTAAACCTCGCTGATTACAAGACCGCCTGACACGTCGGTTTTGTCAAGGTACAGCTTAACATTTACGTTTCCGTTTTCGTCAGCCATACCGTAATTTACAACCAACTTTTCTTCTGCATAATCAACGCCGTTTACTTCCCAATGATTGAAAGCATAGCCGCCGTAGGTTTCAAAGGTCAAAGGCACTTCATACGCTGTGAAGTAGCTCAGCGTAATTGCGCCTGACTCGGTAAGCGCCTGTGAGTTAAGGTATGACTTTGCGCCCGTAGGATTGTTAAGAGTAATATTGTACTTTGCGTCCTCGATTCCGAACTCACTGCACAAATTGCGGGTCATTATTGTAGGTCTGCGGTCGGCAAAATCCCTTATCTGCTGTCTGCTGTCCTCAAAGGTCCATTCGTTTGCCCAGGTTGATGTGTAGCCGTTTTTCAGAGCGTACATACACTCGCTGTCGCTTTCCTTGATACACTGCTCAATAACCGCAAGAGCATTTTCGGTGCTGAACGCACCGTACATCAAGTCGCACATGGTGTTTGCAAACTTTTCACGCATATCATCGCGCTCAAGCAACGCTTTCAGCAGTTTTGAAGCGCCCTGCATATGATTGCCTGTAAGCACGTTTGTAAGGGTCTTATCCTTGTAACCGCTGCCGTAAAGTCCCCATGCGTACTCAACGTCAAACCAGAGTAATCTCCATTTTCCGTCTAAATACTCCCCTGTTACGGTTTCATTTTCAGACGGATAGTAGCGCCATGCCTTGTAGTTGTTTCCGGGCCAGTCCTTGTTGTCGATGTAAATCTGCATTGCGTAATACAGCATGAAGTCATCTATATCAACAAGGCTGCAAAACTCATCAAAAACAGCGTCGTCAGTAAGATAGCCGAATACAGCGTCCTCGACAATCTCGCCGTTTTCATCACGGTTATAGCTGTTTATATCCTGATTGCCGTAGGCAAGGTTAAGAATGTAGTTCCAATCCTCGACTGCTTTCTTTTCCTCGTCAGTATCGCTGTCCTCGTCAATTTCCATTTCGCTTTCCTTATTGCCGATAATGTAGAAATTGTCGCGGTTTCCGCCGTAATTTGTTGCAAGATAATCCTCGCCAAACGCCTCATGAAGCCACGCAAAGCCGTAATACTCGCTGTTCAGGAACACCGCAGCAGGTCTTGTTGCCTGCGTATCGGGGAACCCTGCCATTTCGGCAAGTCTTTGAGAAACCTCGTCACGGATACTTGCAAACTCACGGTCGTTTGCGTTGTCGCGGAGTGTAACGCGGTCATAACGCGTGATAAAATCACCGTTTTCAGCCTGCTCATTGTAGAAAAATGGATACTTGAACTTGCCGTTATCGGGACTGTAACTTGTCCTTGCAATGAGCCGCCATGATTTCTGGGTATTGGCTCTTGACGCACCGCCTACTACGCGTCCGCCCGCAGCCTGACTGATAAGCTGATTGCCCTTACAGTCGTAAACCTCCACATACATTTCGCGCTCGCTTTCACGTCCGCGGATATACCAGTTAGCGGGAGCGGTGTAGTCAAGCTCGCCTCCGTTATATTCATCCGAATTAAGGTATTGGTCGCGGAGAAATCCCTCGACAAGCACGCCGTAATAATAATCGTAAAGGTTATAGCTGTCGCTTGAAAGCACAAATACCAGCGTATTCTCGTCAAAGCGTTCAAATACGTTTTTTCCTGTTATGTAAGTCTTTGTGATAACGTCCGATTTTTTTTCACCGTTAACGGCAATAACCTTTATGGTTGTTGCGTTGACAGTAGAACGCGACGGAATCTTGATTTTCTCGCTGTACAGCTTTGAGCTTTCGGTAGGAGTGTCGCCGTTTGTGGTGTAATACAGCTTGGCGCCGCTGTCTGCACAGGTAATCTGCACATCCAGCGCCTCGCTGTAAAAAGTGTCGCCGTAATTGAAGCTTATCTCCATTGAATCCGCTGAAACAACGGTTTCCTCATCATATGTAAGACTTGTGGGCTGCTGTTTCTGGAAGTCGGCGAAATAGGTAATGCCTACGGCACCGCCCACTGCCAAAAGAATAACAGCCACAAGAAGAATAATTCTTTTCATTTTCCTCAGCTTTCCAAATATTTAAGAACAAGCTCCTTGCACATTGCAGGATTTGCCTTTCCCTTTGAGGCCTTCATGCACTGACCTACAAGGAAGCCCAGTGCGTTTGTCTTGCCGCCGCGGTAGTCGTTTACGGACTTTTCGTTTGCAGCAAGAACATCGCTGACAATTTTTTCGATTGCGCCTGTGTCGGAAACCTGCGCAAGTCCCTTTTCGCCGATAATTTCGTCAACCGTCTTGTCCTCTGTAAGAAGAACCTCGAATACGACCTTACCCGAGGAGTTGGAAATCTTGTTGCTATCGATTGCAGCGATAATATCAGCAAGCTTTTCGCCTGTAAGCTTTGTGTCATGAATGGACTTGCCCGTGTCGTTCATGTATTTTGATACGTCCGCAAGCACCCAGTTTGCAACGCTCTTAGGTGTTACCTTGCCTGTTGCCATGCAGTCGTCAAACAGCCTGCATCGTTCAAGATTCTCAACAATAAGCGTTGCATCTGTCTGAGAAAGACCGTATTCCTTTACAAAACGCTTAATTTTAACGTTAGGCATTTCAGGAAGCGAAGCCTTGAGAGCGTCAACCTTTTCCTGCGGAACAACGATTGTGAGCAGGTCAGGCTCCGGGAAGTAACGGTAATCGTGAGCGTCCTCCTTTGAGCGGAGCAGGTAGTTCATACCCTTCTGCTCGTCCCAGCGGCGTGTTTCCTGCCGGATTGTTTCGCCGTTTTCGATTGCCTTTATCTGCCTTGCAGCCTCATACTCGATTGCATGGACTACCGCGGAGAAGCTGTTTACGTTCTTCATCTCGCAGCGTGTGCCGAATTCGTCCGAGCCTTTTGGACGGACAGAAACGTTTACGTCCGCGCGGATTGAGCCCTGCTCCATTTTACAGTCGGAAATGTCAATGTACTGGAGAATTGACTTGATTGTGTCAAGGTAAGCCTTTGCTTCGGCGCTGCTTCTTAAGTCAGGCTCGGAAACAATTTCGATAAGCGGAACGCCGCAGCGGTTAAAGTCCACAAGCGAGCCTGCAAAAGCCTCGTCGTGAAGCATTTTGCCTGCGTCCTCCTCGATATGGATACGGGTAACGCCGATACGCTTTTCAGCGCCGTCAACCATAATATCCAGATGTCCGTTCTGACAGAGCGGAACCTCGTCCTGAGAAATCTGATAAGCCTTTGGCAGGTCGGGATAGAAGTAGTTCTTTCTGTCCTGCTTGCAGACGTTGTTAATGCTGCAATTAAGGGCGTGTCCCATCTTGATTGCATATTCAACAACCTTTTCGTTAAGAGTAGGCAATGTACCCGGCATACCTGTGCAAATCGGGCAGATCTGCGTGTTTACCTCAAGACCGAAAGCGTTGCGGCAGCTGCAATAAATTTTTGACTTTGTGTTAAGCTCTGCGTGAACTTCAAGTCCGATTATTGTTTCAAATTCCATGTTCACGACCTCCTTACAGTGTTGCAACAGCACATTCGCCGTTGATTTTTTCCAGCGCATAAGCTGTATTCAGCAGCGTCTGCTCGTCAAACTTGCTGCCGATAAACTGGATACCCACAGGCATTCCGTTTACCTTGCCGCACGGCGTGCTGACAGCGGGAAGTCCCGCAATATTTACTGTGACCGTGCAAATATCTGCGGCGTACATTTTAAGAGGATCGCCCATGTTTTCGCCAAGCTTGAACGCAGGAGAAGGAGTTGCAGGAGTTGCAATAACATCGCACTTAGCAAACGCATCGGCAAATTCAGCCTTGATATTATTTGCAACCAGCTTTGCCTTTTTGTAATAAGCGTCGTAGAAGCCGCTTGAAAGCACGAATGTGCCGAGCATGATTCTGCGCTTTACTTCATCGCCGAAGCCCTCGCTTCTTGTTTTTTCGTACATATCGATCAGGCTGTCGTAGTTTTCGGTGCGGTAGCCGTATTTTACGCCGTCAAAGCGCGCAAGGTTTGAGCTTGCTTCTGCGGAGGAAATTACATAGTAAGCGGAAAGAGCGTACTTTGTACTCGGCAGCGAGATCTCAACTATCTCAGCGCCCTGCTTTTCCAGCTCCTTAACGGAATTCATAACCGCTTTCTTGACTTCCTCGTCAACGCCGTCGCCGAAATATTCGGCAGGAATACCGATTTTCAGACCCTTCACATCGCTTGTAAGCTTCTTTTCAAAAAGCGGATATTCTCTGTAAGCGGAGGTTGCGTCCATACTGTCGTGACCGCAGATAAGGGAATACAGCATTGCAACGTCCTTTACACATCTGCCGAAAGGACCGATCTGGTCGAGAGATGAAGCGAACGCAATAAGACCGTAACGTGAAACCGAGCTGTATGTAGGCTTAAGACCTACAACGCCGCAGTAGGACGCAGGGCATCTGATAGAGCCGCCTGTGTCTGAGCCGAGGGAAACAATGCATTCGCCTGCTGCAACAGAGGCTGCGCTGCCGCCTGAAGAACCGCCGGGTACTCTTGTAAGATCGTGCGGATTCTTGGTTTTCTTGAAGTAAGACGTTTCGGTGGAGCTGCCCATTGCAAATTCGTCCATGTTCAGCTTGCCTGTGATAATCATGTCAGCGTCGTTGATTCGGTCGATAACGTGAGCGTTGAACGGCGGAACATAGTTATAAAGCATTTTTGACGAGCAGGTTGTAAGGATTCCCTTGGTGGAAATATTGTCCTTGATTCCGATAGGGATACCTGCAAGCGGATGCAGAGTTTCTTTTGTTCTGCGGTTGTCAAGCTCCTTTGCCTGCTCAAGAGCCTTGTCCCTGCAAAGTGTAACGTAAGCCTCAACCTTGTCCTCGACAGCGCCTATTCTGTCAAAAACTGATTCTGTAAGTTCAACGGAGCTGATCTGCTTGCTTTTAAGCATTTCAGACAGCTCGGAAGCGGTTTTTTCGTATAATTCCATCTGTTAAATTTCCTTTCCTTTACTCCTCGACTGTCTTTGGTACAACTACGCAGCCTGCCTGCATTTTCGGCGCATTGGCAAGTATCTCTGCCCTTGTGAACTTGTCAGTCACGCATACGTCTTCGCGCAGCTTCATAGGGTTGTCCGGATAAAGTCCGCTTGCGTCGCCCTCTACCTGCGGCATCTGCTCTACCATGTTCACGATATTTTCCATGTCCTTTTCAAACGAGGCAAGCTTTTCGTCCTCAATGCGCAGTCTTGCAAGCTTTGCAAGGTGCTTTACGTCAATTGCCATTTCTCATTCCTCCGTTTTGTTATTTAACATTGCTTTGAATTCATTTTCATCAATTATCTTTATTCCAAGCTGTTCAGCCTTGGTAAGCTTACTTCCTGCGTCCTCGCCTGCGAGAACGTAATCGGTTTTCTTTGAAACCGAGCCTGCGCACTTACCGCCCAGACTCTCGATTATTTCCTTCGCCTGATCCCGCGTCATTGTAGGCAGCGTTCCCGTAAGAACAAATTTAAGTCCCGCAAAGGTGTCGCCCTTAGCCTGCTTTGAGTAGGTCATGTTAAGACCGTACTCCTTAAGCCGCTCAATAAGCCTTATTCTGTGAGGCTCGCGCATTGCTCGATAGACGCTGTCCGCAAGCACATCGCCGAAGCTGTCTATTGCAACTATGTCAGCAAGCTCTGCGTTCATTATATTTTCTACGCTGCCGAAACGCTGACAAAGAAGTGTTGCGGAGCGCTGTCCGATTCCCCTTATGCCGAGGGCGAATATCAGCCTGTCCGGCTCGTTGGATTTTGAATTTTCTATGGCTGTTATCAGGTTTGACGCAGATTTTTCCTTGAATCCGTCCAGTGTGAGCAAGTCCTGCATTGTAAGAGTGTACAGATCCGCAACCGTCTTTACGAAGCCGTTTTTAACCAGCTGCTCAACGATTGCCTCCCCAAGTCCGTCAATATTCATGGCGTTTCTTGAGGCGAAATGCTCGATGTTCCTTAACAGCTGCGCGGGACAGTCAATGTTCGGGCAGCGTATAACCGCCTCGTCCTCGTCGCGGACTGTTTCGGTTCCGCAGACAGGACAAACCGTGGGAATGTGGAACGTTTTTCTTCCCTCGCTGCGCTTAGCTACGCGCAATACCTCGGGAATGATTTCCCCTGCCTTGCGGACAACAATCGTGTCGCCCACCGCCAAATCAAGCGCGTCAATGTTATCCTGATTGTGGAGGGTCGCCCTTGAAACGGTGGTTCCCGCAAGCTGTACCGGTTCAAATATCGCAACGGGAGTAAGCGCTCCCGTTCTGCCTACATTGACTTCAATTTCAGTAAGCAGCGTTTCCTTTTCTTCCGGAGGGTACTTGAAAGCAACCGCCCATTTCGGCACCTTTGACGTTTGCCCAAGCGTTTCGCGCTGTGCAAAATCATCAACCTTGATTACCGCGCCGTCGATGTCGTAAGCTAAATTCGGCTTGCTTTCGCCGATTTCTCTTATGCGCTCTATGGCGTCGCTGATGTTGTCAAATTCCCTGTACCCGTCAATGACCTTGAAGCCAAGTCCCGACATAAACTCAAGGGATTGCTTGTGGGAGGTTATTTCCGCTCCCTCAACCTGCTGTATATTGAAAACAAATATGTCAAGCTTTCGCTTTGCCGTTACCCTGCTGTCCTTTTGCCGCAGTGAACCTGCCGCCGCATTGCGCGGATTTTTTGCAGGCTGTTCGCCGTTTTCTTCCTGCTGTTCAACCAACTCCGCAAAGCTTTTCCTCGGCATATAAACCTCGCCGCGAACTTCAATAAACGGCAGCTTTTCATTCAGCTTAAGCGGTATGGATTTAATCGTGCGGAGGTTTGCCGTTATGTCCTCGCCGACAAATCCGTCCCCGCGGGTTGAGCCGCGCACAAACTCGCCGTCGCGGTATTCCAGTGAAACGGACAGACCGTCTATTTTCGGCTCTACTATATATAATGGCGTAACCTGCTGTCGGACGCGGCTGTCGAAATCGCGGAGCTCCTCCTCGCTGAACACGTCCTGAAGCGATCCCATCTGAACAGCGTGCGCAACCTTTTCAAAGCTGGACTGCGCCGTTCCGCCTACCCGCTGAGTCGGCGAAGACGGAGTTATAAGCTGCGGAAAATCAGCCTCAAGCTGCTTAAGCCGCCTCATCAGCATATCGTAGTCGTAATCCTCAATAGTGGGATTATCAAGAACATAATAGCTGTAATTATGCTTTTCAATTTCAGCGCAAAGCTGTTCGTGTTCGGCTTTGGCCTTTTCAAAATCCATTCTATCGCTTCCTTTCAACGAGCGGCATAGTCATTTATTCTTCCTATCAGATCCGAATCCCCTGTTATAACATGAGTGTAGGAATCGGGTATGCTGCCCACAATTACCGTTTCCGCCACAACAAAGTTGGTGGTAACGTCAACGGACGTGGTATATCCGGGGATAATTGCCGAAACGTCAACGCTGACTTCAAGCAGTATCCTATGTAAGGTCTGGTTTATTCCCGCCTCGCTGAATTCGCTTATAAGCTGTGTGTTCACATAGCCCTTTGGCGCAACGTGGAACGGAATTGACGGACCCTTGCCGTAAAATAAATGAATGCCCGAAATTGTTCCGAGAGAAATTCCCAGATCGTGATCCTCTATTCCCTTGATTTCCTCGTTGATGTTTTGGGTAACAAGGGTTTTCAGCTTGTTAATGTTCATCATGTTGCTTTCTATGGACGTTACCCGTCCGTCGTTTCCGAAAGTAACCGTAACAAGCTTACTGTAATCAAAAAGCTCGGAATTTACCTCGTCATATACCGCCTGGTTTATAATCCGCGTTGCAAGAATACGGCTCTGATAGGAACTTGTTTTTTCGATTATAGGTCTTATCCTGAGATCAACCAGCACAACAAGTCCCACCAGCACCAATGCCGCTGCAACAAGCCTTAAACCAAGCTTTCGCAGAAATTTGTTTGAATTGCGTTTTTTCATTTTACACCACCCGACTATCATTATATGTATATGACAGTCGGTCGGTGTATATTAGCTTACATATTGATAAATGCTGCAAATGCCTTGTAGGTCATATAAACGTCGTTCTTCGCAGTCGTTTCAAAAGGAGCGTGCATTGAAAGAACAGGTACGCCTACGTCGATTGTATCAACGTTCATGTTTGCAACGTAAAGTGCAACCGTTCCGCCGCCGCCAAGGTCAACCTTGCCAAGCTCGCCTGTCTGCCAGATAACGCTGTTCTTGTCGAACAGGTTTCTTACCTCGGCAACGTACTCAGCGTTAGCGTCGCTTGTACCGCTCTTGCCTCTTGCACCTGTGAACTTTGTTACAACAACGCCCTTGTTTACATAAGCGCAGTTTCTTGCTTCAAGAACGTCAGGGAATGTGGGATCGAACGCAGCGTTTACGTCTGCGGAAAGGCACTTGGAGTTGGAAAGAACCGTTCTGCCCTCTTCGCCGTAAATCTTTGCAAGGTCCTCGATGAAATATCTGAGGTAGTTTGACTTTAAGCCTGTGTTGCCGTCGCTGCCGGTTTCTTCCTTGTCTGTGAGAACCGTAACAACTGTTCTTGCAGGAGCTTCCTTTGTGTCCAGTGTTGCCATAAGCGCCGTATATGCGCAAACTCTGTCGTCCTGACCGTAAGCGCCGATAAGACTTCTGTCAAAGCCAATGTCCTTTGCCTTGTAAGCAGGAACGGCTTCAAGCTCGGCTGAAAGAAAATCAGCTTCAACAATGCCGTACTTCTCAAAGAGAATGTTCATGATGTTAAGCTTTACCTTTTCGCTGATTTCATCATCCTTGAAAGGTCTTGAGCCTATGAGAATGTTCAGCTCCTCGCCCTTTACAAGCTGATGTGCGGGACGCTTGTACTGCTCGTCTGCAAGATGTGGAAGCAGGTCGTTTACAACGAATACAGGGTCGTTTTCATCTTCGCCGATTTTTACTTCGACTTTTTTGCCCTCGGAAGTGACAATTACGCCGTGAAGAGCAAGCGGAACCGCTGTCCACTGATACTTTTTGATTCCGCCGTAGTAGTGGGTCTTGAAGAATGCAAGCTCTGTGTTTTCATAAAGCGGACACTGCTTTAAATCCATTCTCGGCGAATCAATATGAGCTGCAACAATGTTTACGCCCTCTGCAACAGGATTCTTGCCGATAACGGAAAGGATTACTGCCTTGCCCCTGTTGTTGTAGTAAACCTTGTCGCCGGGCTTGTAGGTCTTTGTGCGGTCAAATGCGGTGTAGCCGCACTTTTCTGCCATGGCAACAGTTGTTGACACAGCTTCACGCTCGGTCTTGCTGCTGTCAAGGAACGACTTGTACCCCTCGCAGAATTCATCTGCCTTCTTCATATCCTCATCGGACATAACCAGTCCGGAGTTTTTCTTTTCCATGAACAGCTTTTCCTGAAGCAGCTTTGCTGCCGACTTTTCTTTTTCCATTTTAGATTCCTCCGTTATATAATTTTTCATAAACCGCTAATGCGTTGTTTATTTTATCCACATAATGAGCAGTATCGCTGATAGGTATTTTTTTCAGCGTTACACCGTCATCAGAGTATTCGCTGTCGCCAAGCCAGCTCGAAACCTCGCCAACTCCCGCATGGTATGCGGCGACGGCAACCTCGGTCTGACCATCGAAATATCTCAGTAAATAGCCGAGAAGATATGTGCCGTATCTGATGTTTTCCCTTGCGCTGTACATATCGTCGTACACTGCGGATTCATCGTCAAGCCTGAACTTTATCCAGTCAAACGTATCCTCCATTATCTGCATAAGTCCTCTTGCGCCCAGATTTGAACGTGCGTCTGTCCGAAAGCCGCTTTCCGTCTTTATAACCGCAAAAACAAGCATTTCAGGCACATCGAACTCCTCTGCGTACTCAGAAACATACTCGGTGTATTTCATCGGGTGGGTCGCAAGCAGAAACTGCTCGCTGCAATAATCGTATGCAAGCTTTGTTCCTATTCCGAGCAAAACAAGAACAACTACAACTATCGTAACTATTATTGGCGCTTTACTGCGCTTATTTGCTCTTGCTGTCAACTTTTTCTCCTATTTCAGCAATTATTGCGCGGATTTTTTCCTTTAGCTGCTCCTCTGTGCCGTTGTTTTCCGCGCAGTAATCTGATTTATCTTTATAGAAATCGGCATCGTGCTGAGATGAAAGCCTGTTTTCTGCCTGTTCAAGCGTCAGATTATCCCGTTTCATAATACGTTCAACGCTTGTTTGTCTGTCGCAAACAACGCTGACAACACAGCCGCAAAGACTGTCTATCCCGCTTTCAAACAGGGTCGGGGCGTCAAGCAGTATCTTTCCGCTCCACGATACTATTTTATCAATAACAATATATGAAATGTACGGGTAAATTATATTATTAAACTGTTCACGTTTTTCGTCTGATGTGAACACAATTCCCGCAATTTTTTTTCGGTCAAGCTCGCCGTTCGGGAGAATTACATCGCCGAAAGCCTTTTCGATCTCTGCAAGACATCTGCTCCCTTTGGTTACTGCCTGCCTTGAAATAAGGTCGCAGTTGACTATTTCAAAGCCGTTTGCGGCAAACTCGCTGCAGGCGGTTGTTTTGCCCGCTCCGGACATTCCCGTAAGACCAACTACAATTTCTGCCATACTCACCTCTTAAAGCTTAACAACGTTAAATCCTGCCGATCGCAGCAGCCGGTTGTATACCGCAAGCCCGATTCCGTCAGTATGAGGAGAGCGCACATAAACACGCTCAGCGCCGATTTCATCAGCTTTTCTCAGGCTTGCAAACAGCGTTGCAGCCTGTTCCTCGGCTGTTTTGCCGTAGGGAAGCTGCTTGGCTTTAATGCCTGTTTCAGTGCCGTAGGCAAGTACATATACATTTTCGCCGCCATGTTTGTTCACATAATCGGCAAACAGTGAACAATCATCCGTCTGAACTATAATAACCTCCGCTTTCGGAGAGTAGTGCTTGTACTTCATTCCGGGCGACAGCGGCTTTTCGCCGTTATCAAGCTTTGAAAGCACCGATTTATCAACCTCGACATCGGTAAATTCCCTGAGCATTTCAACCGTAACAGCGCCCGGGCGGAGAATCTTCACACCCTTTTCCGTAAAGCAGATAACCGTGCTTTCGACTCCGCAGGAGCAGCTGCCGCCGTCAAGTATCAGCGGGATTTTGCCGTTCATATCGCGGAAAACGTGATCTGCCTCGGTGGGGCTTGGAAGTCCCGATGTATTTGCCGACGGGGCTGCAAGAGGAAACCCGCATTTTTCAATGAGCTTCAGCGTCCACTTATTATTTGGCATTCTGACCGCCGCCGTTTCAAGTCCGCCGGTTGTTTCAAGCGGAACATGAGGCTTTTTCGGGAAAATCATTGTCAGCGAACCCGGCCAGAATTTATGCGCAAGAGTAAGCGCAAGCTCGGGAATTTCCGCCGCAATATCGTCAAGCATTTTCAGATTTGCAATATGCAGAATAAGCGGATTGTCCTGCGGTCTGCCCTTTGCGGCGAAAATTTTTCTCACTGCGTCTGTGTTCAGTGCATTTGCGGCAAGACCGTACACCGTTTCGGTGGGTATGCCGACAATTTCCCCGTTTTTCAGCAGCTCTGCGGCTTTATCTATGCTGTTTTCGTTTGTTTCAAGTACCGATGTTTCCATTTTAATCCTTTGAACTTGCAAGCTTTGCGGCTCTGTCCGCAATTGCAAGTGCGTCAAATAATTCGTCGCAGTCGCCGTTCAAAATCTGCTCAAGCTTATACAGCGTAAGCCCTATTCTGTGATCTGTAACGCGGCTCTGCGGATAATTGTATGTGCGTATTCTTTCGGAACGGTCCCCTGTTCCTACCTGTATTTTTCGTTCCTCGGCGATTTTGTTGGTTGCGTCCTGAAGCTTTTTCTCATACAGCTTAGTATAAAGCATTTTCATTGCCTTATCCTTGTTTTTGTACTGAGAACGCTCCTCCTGACATTCGACAACAACGCCTGTGGGGTGGTGAATAATTCTTATGGCTGATTCGGTTTTGTTGATGTGCTGACCGCCTGCGCCGCTGGAACGGTAGGTCTGAAATTCAAGGTCGGCAGGGTTTATCTCAACGTCTACCTCCTCCATTTCCGGAAGCACGGCAACCGTGATTGTGGACGTGTGAATTCTTCCCTGAGTTTCGGTTTCGGGAACGCGCTGAACCCTATGCACTCCGCTTTCGTATTTCAGCTTAGCGTAAGCGCCTTCGCCCTCAACGGAAAAGCTGATTTCCTTAAAGCCGCCAAGCTCGGTTGGGTTTGCGTTTACAACCTCTGTTTTCCAGCCCTTGAGCTGGGCGTACATGGAGTACATTCTGTAAAGGGAATTTGCGAACAGCGCCGCTTCATCTCCGCCTGCGCCGCCGCGTATTTCAACAATAACGTTTCGGTCGTCATCCGGGTCCTTCGGCAGGAGAAGTATCTTCAGCTCCTCCTCGTACTTTTCGCAAAGCGCCTTGTTTTCCTCCAGCTGAGCCTGCACCACTTCCTTGAAATCCTTATCAAGTCCGCCCTCGTCAAGCATTTCCTTGGCTTCGTCAAAATCTGCTTTTGCCTTTGAGTATTCTCTGTATTTTTCAACCAGCGGCGTAAGGGATTTAAGCTCCTTCATCAGCGCCGCATACTGCTTGTTGTCGTTGATAACTTCAATGTCTGTAAGCTTTTCGTTTATTTCATCATAACGCTTTTCGGCGTCCTTAAGCTTTTCAAGCATTTTCGGTTTCCTTTCTGATAACGTTTTTTATCTTTTTTTCGCATTTTGAGCGGGTTGTCATAAATTCATGCCCGCATTTTTCGCATCTCAGCTTAAAATCTGCGCCGATACGCAGGACTGCCATGCGATTTGAACCGCAGGGATGCTCCTTTTTCATTTCAAGAATATCTCCAACTCTGATGTCCATATAATCACCTGAAATTTTACATAGCTATAATATTATAATCGTAATGTCTTATTATACCATACATTTACGTCAAATGCAACAAAAATGCCATATAAAATTTTACATTAAAAGCTCAGAAGCCCTGCGGATTTTACGCCGCAAGGCTTCTTTTACACGGCATTTCTGCCGCGTACAAGTTCGATAATGTAGAATATGATGAATGCCGCAAGGTTTACCGCCACAATGCAGGCGCCGGTTGGAACAGAGATAAAAAAGGTTATTCCCAGTCCGATTAAAAAGCAGGCGATAGAAACAATCACCGAGCAAATCGTAACCGAACGAAAGCTTTTGCACACACGCATCGAGGTAAGCGACGGGAAAATTATCAGGCTGGATATAAGCAGCGCTCCCATCAGCCTCATTCCGATAACGATGATTACCGCCGTAAGCAGAGCAATAAGCATATTGTAAACGCCTGCCCTTGTTCCGGTGGCGCGGGAGAAATTCTCGTCAAAGGTTACGGCGAAAATTTTGTTGTAGAATACAACGTAAAGCACAATTACCGCCGCCGAGCAAATAACGCTCAGCAATACGTCCTCGCTGTCAAGGGCAAGCACGCTTCCGAACATATAGTTGTTCAGGTCAATATTGACGTTGGCGATTTTAGCCACAATCATGCCTATTGCAAGGGAGCTGCTGGACAGCAGCGCAATTGCGGCGTCGCCCTTTACCCTGCCGCTTTGGCTTAATCTCAGCAGCAAAAACGCCGCCGCAATTACTATCGGGATTGCTGTTTCAAGAGGCGCCCAGTTCAGCGCCGCCGCAATGGCAAGAGCGCCAAATCCCACATGAGAAAGTCCGTCGCCTATCATGGAATAGCGCTTCAGCACAAGGCTTGTTCCAAGCAGCGCGGCGCACATTGAAACCAGCACGCCTACCACGATTGCCCGCACGATGAAGTCGTATGACAGCATTTCCGCTATAACGTCAAGCATTTGCGCCACCTCCTGTCAGCTTGCGGTAAATATCTGTTGAGAGATACTCCTCGGTTTTTCCGAAAAAGGTCGATTCTGCCGCCATGTGCAGGATTTTGTTTCCGTAACGAACGGCGCTGTTGATGTCGTGGGAAATCATTATTACAGTAACGCCGTTTTTACGGTTCAGGTCGCTTATCACCTCGTACATTTCAGCCGTAACCATTGGGTCAAGTCCCGTTACCGGCTCGTCAAGAAGCAGCAGCTTTTCCGTTGCGCAAAGCGCTCTTGCAAGAAGAACCCGCTGCTGCTGACCGCCCGATAAATCACGGTAGCACTTTTTTACAAGATGCTCAATTTTAAGCTGCTTTATGGCGTTCATCGCCCGTTCCTTGTTCTTTTTTCCGTAGAACGGCGACATTCCGCAGCGGTTAAGGCAGCCCGACAAAACCACCTCCCACACCGTTGCGGGAAAATCCTTCTGGGGAGCGGTCTGCTGCGGAAGGTAGCCTATTTCCGTCTGCTTCAGTCCAAAAAAGTCTATTTTTCCCGACGCAATCGGTTTAAGACCGAGAATACCTTTTATAAGAGTGCTTTTTCCCGAACCGTTTTCGCCCACAATGCACAGATAATCGCCCTCGTCAACAGAAAAAGACACATCATGAACAGCTACAACGCCCTCGTAGCTCATTACAAGATTTTCGCATTTTACAAGCTGCATATCAGCCGATTCCCTTCTCGGCGCATTCGCCGCACACTCCGTAAAGCACGGTTTTGGTGTTGTCTATTTTGAATTTGTGATGTTCATACACATGATTTTCCAAGTCGTTCAGATAATCACATTCAACATGAAAAAGTCGGTTGCACACAGTACATTTCAAATGAAAATGCTGTTTGCAGTCGCAGTTTTCCCCTGCGTACTGAAAGCAGGCGCGCTTGCCCTCTTCAACAATGTATTTGCGGACGGCTCCCTCGGCAACCAGCTTATCAAGATAGCGGTAAACCGTCGTTTTTCCCACCGCAGAGCCGTTTGCTCTGAGATATTCCATTATATTGTCAGCAGTCAAATGCTTTGAGCAGTTGTCAACCAGACACTTCAGAATCATTTCGCGCTGTTTGGTTTTATATCCGTTTCCTTCCATAATATTTCCTCCAATATGAAATTGAATTTCAGTTTCATATTATAATACAATGAAGCGATTTTGTCAACAAAAAACTGCTGTGAATTTCACAGCAGTCTGTTTGTTCATATTTTACTCTTTTCGGAACACATGACCCTTGTACGAAACACAATTTTTTCCTGCATTTTTGGCAATGTCAAGATTTATTTCCGCCTGACTGATTATTTTAGAATAGTCGGCTTCCCCGATGCCAAATATATCCGAAACGCCAACGGTTATGGTAACAATGCCGTTTCCGAAAGGCAGCGCCATGGTTTCAATGCTTGAACGGATCTGCTCCGCAAACTCAATCAGCTCATACTCGTCCGTATCCTCAAGAACAATTATAAACTCATCGCCTCCGAATCGGGAAACAATGTCAGTTTTTATCTTGGAGATAATTCGTATACAGTTACACACATCATACAGACACTTGTCGCTTTTTTCAAAGCCGTAAAGCCTGTTATAGCCCTTGAAATCGTCTATATCAACGAAAATGGCGGCGATTGTCTGATGATAGGCTGAGTCGGAGGTGCTTTCCTTCAAGCGCTTGATTAAACCGTTTTTGTTCAGCATTCCCGTTGCGGAATCCTTCTCGGAAATCTGACGGCAGCGTTCGCTGACGGTATCAAGCCTGCGCGTGTTGACGTAATCGCGGCAATGGAGCCAGAATATTGCTCGGGAAATAACGAAAGCGATAAGCGCCGCCGCAATCAGCGGAACCGCGCCCTTGCCGTCTGCGCCGCAGGAAAACAGCGAAATAACTCCCGCCGCCATAGGCACTCCCATAACGATTGCAGACATTCCGGCGTCAGCAAGCGGAATCAGTGAAACCATTCCAAGCTCGACAAAGTATGTGTATGAATACTCGTACTGCCGGAAATCCGACACGCAGATCAGCGTCATTCCCGCCGTAACGGCAAGCCAGTACAGATAAATCACAGTTTTCAGCTTTCCTGCGTCAATTTTACGCTCGGCAAGCCTTACGAGCGCAAGACCGAAGCCTGCCGCGCTGCCTGCAATAACTATCAGCAGCCCTATAATCAGAATCGTATCGCTTTTGTTCACAAATGCCATGATAACATGAACAAAAGCGGTGACTGCCGTTACAACAGAGGCTATAACGATGTTTTTGCAGTTCTGATTGAGCAGATGGTGGCTGAGCTGCTGATTGAGCATTTTATCCTCGTCGGCAGCGTTATCGTCTGTATTTCCGCTGATAATATCTGTTAAATTTTCAATTGCTTCCTTTAAATATGAGAAAAGCTTGTTCAAGCTCCGCCTCCTGTTACTTTACACATTCGGGTAATATTGTAATGCACTTTGTAGGACAAGCCGCGGCACATTCTCCGCACCTTGTACACTTTTCGGGATCAATTTCAGCATGGTTGTTGTTCACATGAATAGCGTCGTATGAACATTTCTTTTCACACAGCTTGCAGGCAATACAGCCGTTTTTGCAGACCGACCTTGTAACCTTTCCGGTATCAATTGACGAGCAGCGTACAATTACCTTCTGGCTTTCCCTGCGCATTACTATGAGGTGATTCGGACAGGCTTTAACGCATTTTCCGCAGGAACCGCACTTTGCGGGATTTATAACCGCAACGCCGTCTACAACGGATATTGCTCCCCTGTCGCAGACGCTTACGCAGTCGCCGAAGCCAAGACAGCCCGAGCGGCAGGCTCCTTTTCCGTTAAAGAACTTTTCAGACGCAAGGCAGGTGGGCGTTCCTATGTAGTTGTACTTGTCGGTTGTTGCGTTACAGCTGCCGTTGCAGCGTACAAACGCAACTTCGCGCTCGGCTGCAACTGCCTCAACGCCCATTATAGCGCTTATTTCAGCCGTTACGTCCGCTCCGCCCGGCTTGCAGAGGTTAGTGGGCGCTTCGCCCTTTGCAACCGCCTCGGCATAGCCTGCGCAGCCCGAATATCCGCAGCCGCCGCAGTTTGCTCCCGGAAGAGCCTCGGTTATTTTCTCTACCGTTTCGTCCGTTTTTACCGCAAGGAATCTTGAAGCAACAGTCAGCAGAACTCCTGCCAATGCGCCAAGTCCGAGGAAAAACAGAATAGGCACTACATATTCAATCATACGGCACCTCCGAAAATTCCCTCAACCACGCCGCCGAATCCGATAAACGCCAGTGAAACTATTGAAGCCGCAACCAGTGTTATAGGCGTTCCCTCAAGAGCCTTCGGAACGTTGCAGCGCTCAAGACGGCCTCTTACCCCTGCGAAAATCAGCATTACCATAAGAAAGCCGACGCCTGCCGAGAAAGATGTCATAACCGACTCGAAAAAGCCCGATTCGTTATCAATGTTGAGGATAGTAACGCCTAAAACGGCGCAGTTTGTGGTAATAAGCGGAAGATACACGCCAAGCGCCTTGTAAAGCGGCGGCATGAACTTTTTCATTGCCATTTCCACTATCTGAACGAACAGCGCAATAATGAGAATGAACGCAACTGTTTTCATGTAGGAAATGTTCAGCGGTACAAGCACGCCGTAATAAATCGGGTATGTAACGCAGGTAGCGCAGACCATTACGAAAGTTACCGCAATACCCATTCCAAGCGAGCTTGACGGCTTTTTTGAAACTCCCAAAAACGGACAGATACCCAAAAACTTTGAAAGCACGAAGTTTTCCGTCAATACATAGGTAAGGAGAATTATGGCAATATTTTTACAGATTTCCATTATTTATCCTCCTTTTCGGCAGCGCCGCAGCCCGCGCACATTTCACGGCTCGGACAGGACGAGCAGCTTATATTCTTGACAGGCTTTTTAGTAAGCTTGCCGACAACTGCGATTACAATACCGAGTGTGAAGAAACCGCCTGCGGGAAGAATGAAAATTGTCATTGGCTGGATAAAATCAGGCATTATCTTAATTCCGAACCATGTGCCTGCTCCGAGGATTTCTCTGATTGAACCTACGATAAGCAGCGACATTGTAAAGCCAAGACCCATTCCCAGACCGTCCATAATCGACGGAAGAACCTTGTTCTTGCTTGCAAACATTTCGGCTCTGCCTAAAATAATACAGTTTACGGTGATAAGGCTCAGAAACAGTCCTAAGCTGTCGTACAGCGACGGAATAAACGCCTGAAGCATAAGGCTTACAAAGGTTACAAAGCCTGCGATTATTACGATATAGCTCGGCAGTCTTACTGCTGCGGGAATAAGCTTTTTCAGCAGTGCAATGGCAATATTGGAACAGACAAGCACAAAAGTGGTTGCAAGTCCCATGCCAAGTCCGTTTTCAGCCATAGTTGTAACGGCAAGGGTAGGACACATACCGAGCAGCATTACAAGATTAGGGTTTTCCTTGAGAATGCCTTTTGAAAACTCTTTAAACAAACTCATTTTGTACCTCCCAATTCCTTGTAGGTTGAAATAGCGATGTTGACAGCCTTTGTTACGCCCTTTGAAGAGTAAGTGGCGCTGGTGACCGCCTCGATTTCGTTATCGGCTGACGGCGCTGTCTTTACAACGGTAAGCTCGCCGCTTTTTCCGCTGTACTGCGAAAGGAATCCGCTGTCCTGCACCTTTGTGCCAAGACCCGGCGTTTCGCTGATTGAAACTACGGCTACGCCCATAACGCTGCCGTCAGGATTCATTGCAACAAGCATATCAAGACCGTCCTTTGAATAACCGCTTGTGATTATTTCAAACGCAACCGTTCCGTCGGATTTTCTGATGAGCTTTTCAACAGTATCGGGCTTAGGAATCGCGTAGCCTGCTTCTTCCCAATCGGTGACAATTTCATAGCTGCCCTCTCCCATCAGCTCCTCGCAGGCAAGCTGCATTTTCTCGGTGATAATTCCCGATGTATCAACGTAGGTCAGGTTGTATGTAACAATAAGCAGCGCCGACACCACCGTTGTAATAATAAGAAGGACAAGCGTAGGCTTTATGGCTTTCATCATGCTTTTCCCTCCTTTTTTGTCCTTGAACCGAAAGGCTTCGGACGGGTAAGCTTATCAATGTACGGCGTTAGAATGTTCATAAGAAGTATCGAATATGAAACGCCCTCGGGCATTGAACCGAAGTTTCTGATAAGGCAGGTAATAAGACCGCAGCCAATACCGAAAATCAGCTTGCCTTTCCATGTAAGCGGAGTGGTTGCATAGTCGGTCGCCATGAAAATCGCACCCAGCAGCAAGCCGCCGCTTAAAACTGAATAAACTACGTCCTGACCGCCGATAAGCGAAAACAGGGCAACCGTTCCCACAAACGCAACAGGAGTTACAGGCGAGATTATTCTCATTGCAGCAAGGTAAATACCGCCGATTATAAGCGCAGCAGCGCAGGTTTCGCCAAGGCAGCCTCCCCTTACGCCGAGCAGCATATCCATAACCGACGGCAGCTCGTCGGCAACCAGCGGAGTCGCGCCCGTTACCGCGTCGGTTTCCGCAATGTTGTACCAGAAAGGCTTTACCCATGTGGTCATGCTTGACGTGAAAGACAGCATAAGCACAATTCGCGCGGTGATTGCAGGGTTGGCGAAATTCTGACCGATACCTCCGAACATCTGCTTAACCACAACGATTGCAACGAACGAACCGATAACAGCCATATAAATCGGCAGATTTGCAGGCAGATTGAACGCAAGCAGCACGCCTGTTACAACTGCCGACAAATCGCTGATTGTTTGTTCACGTTTTGTTATTTTCCTGAACAGCCACTCAAAAATCACACATGAAGCTGCACAAACAACCGTCAGAAACAATGCGCGCAGACCGAAAATAACTGTTGCCGCCGTCAGAGCGGGAAACAGCGCAATCAGTACATGAAGCATTATCTTCTGAGTTGACATTGTGCTTTTTATATGCGGAGATGGCTCTATAAACAGTTTTTCCATACTACCTCCTACTTACTTTCACGCAAGAATATTTTTGCAAGCTGATTTTTCTCCGCAAGGTTCCTTTTGGCAGGACAGACAAAGGTGCAGGCTCCGCAGTTCATGCAGAGATTGACCTTGAGCCTTATAAGCTCCTCTTTATCTCTTGCGTCGTAGGCGTGTTCAAGCTCGGTTGGAGCAAGGTTCATTGAACAGGCTCTTATACATCTTCCGCAGCGGATACACTCGGTAACTCTGTCCTGAACGGTGTCGGCAAAAAGCAGCACTGCATTGTTGGTTTTGGCAGTAGGCATTTCTCTGTCGTAAACGCAGCTTCCCATCATAGGACCGCCGAAAATTACACGGTCCGGCTCCTTGCTTACCTCCGCAAAATCAAGCAGGTCGGAAAGCGGAGTTCCTATGGGAACAATTACGTTAGACGGCTTTTTTACGATGTTTCCGTCAATAGTCAGACGGCGTTTTATAAGCGGCACGCCCGTCTTTATGTAATCGCTGATAAAGGCAATGGTGGACACGTTCATCACAAGGCAGCCTGCCGCCATAGGAAGCTCGCCCTCCTTGACAATTCTGCCGGTGCATTTAAAAATAAGCACCTTTTCAGCTCCCTGAGGATACTGCGGCTTAAGCGACTTGATTGTAATTCCGCCGCCCTCGCCTGCAAGCTTTTTCATGTTTTCTATTGCCTTTGGCTTATCGGCTTCAATTCCGATTACGCAGTTCGGTATTTCCAGCCACTTCATCAGCAGCTTTATGCCGTCGATGACCTTTTCGCCCTCCTCCATAAGAGTGCGGTAGTCGGAGGTTATATACGGCTCACATTCCGCGCCGTTTACCACAATGGTGTCAATATTGACGGTTTTGCGGTCGTAATTCAGCTTTACATAGGTCGGAAAGCCTGCGCCTCCAAGGCCTACCGAGCCTGATTTTTTTACGGCTGCGATAAAATCCTCGCGGCTGTTTACCGCAGGCGGAGCTATCTCCTCACTCATCTCCTGAGTTTCTCCGGCTTCAATGACAAGCGCCTTATTTACTCTGCCTGCAACGCTCATAACGTCGGTTATGGCTGTTACCTTGCCTGAAACGCTTGCATGGACAGGCGCGGATATTACAGCGTCGCTGCTTCCGATGAGCTGACCTGTCTTTACCTCGTCCCCCACCTTTACAAGAGGCGTACAAGGCACTCCGCCATGCTGTGACATACTGATAATTACACGCTTCGGCGTTGGCAGCGCCGCGGTTATCTGCTCTGCCGCATTGTTGAAATGAGGCAGCTTTACTGAATGTAATCTCATGGCAAAATGGGTTTCTCCCTTCGTTCTGTTATATACAAATGCATATAGCTTAATTCTACTCTATATATTTCCAATAGTCAAGGATTATTTGCCGCGCGGCGGTACTTTTGTTGCGATATGAACAACTTTTCACTTCATTTTATGGGAATATTTCCAAGGAAATGTCTGACAGACAACGGTTATATCGGTCATGCAGTTATGAATATGAATTATTACTATATTCGAAAGGACTGATTTTATGTTCATTCCACTGCTTGAGTTTACGCTCCGAAATCTGCTTTTCTTTGCGCTCCACCTTGACGGAGGCAATACCTTTCCGCGTCAGCTTACCCGTAAGGAGGAACAGGAATGCCTTGCGGAAATGGAGAAAGGCAGCCTTGAAGCGCGGAACAAGCTGATTGAACACAATCTGCGCCTTGTTGCATACATTGTAAAAAAGCATTATCCCGACTCGCGGGAGCAGGACGACCTTATCTCAATCGGTACAATCGGACTAATCCGCGCGGCGGAAACCTTCAAAAGCGATAAAGCAATCAGCTTCAGCACCTACGCAAGCAAGTGCATCGACAACCAGATAAAAATGTACTTCCGCAAAATAAAGCATCAGCAAACCGAAGTGTATATGTACGATACCGTTGACTGCGACAAGGACGGCAACGCCGTTACAATCGCGGATATATTCAGGGACCCTGTCTGCATTGCTGACGAGGTTGATTTGAGAATTGATTTGCAGAAGCTGTATTCCTATGTGAACAGCGAGCTTGACGAGCGGGAAAAGCAGATACTCAGCAAACGCTACGGACTGAACACCACGAACGGAACAGTCGAAAAGGCAATGACCCAGAAAGAGGTTGCAAAAGCTCTTGGGATTTCACGCTCATACGTTTCACGAATAGAAAAAAAGGCAATGGAAAAGCTTAAAAATAAGTTTTAGCCGCTCACTGCCGTCAAAAAGTACGCCGACGGTGTACCAAATAAAGTCATATAAACAGTAAAATGAACCTGTAAGGATTCTCACAGGTTCATTTTATTTTTCGATTTGTTCCTCAAGCAGTATCCTTGCACGTTCGCTTAGGCGAATTTTATTATCTCTTGATAAGGAAAGAACTGTTTCCACCAGTTCCCTGTCGCCGCCGACATACATATAACTGTCGCCGTTGGGGCTGTAATTGTCGCTCAGACCGCACAGATAGTCGGCGGTGGTATCAAGAGCAGACGCAAGCTTTGCAACTATTTCTGCGTTCGGAATGTTGATTCCGCGCTCGTATTTGCACATTGTCGCCCTGGTAACGCCTATTTTTTCCGCAAGCTGATACTGCTTCAATCCGCGTATTTCACGCAGATTTTCAATTCGCTCAGCTATTACCATAACTTCTCCTTGCGTAATTCGTACTATATTTATATTATACATGATGTTGCTAAGTTATTTTGATAAATTGCCTATTTTATAATTTTACTTAAACATATTTCTGTTATTGTGCTTTAATTTGAACTTATGTGAACCGAAAATCTTCGCATAAGTTCATTTTTTTAAAAAATATATTGACATTATAAAATAACAGTGTTATAATAACATCGTTATTTAATCAGCGAGGTGCAATATGCGGCAAGAATCGGTTGGCGTTACAGAAAATCTGCTTGAAAGCGCGAAAAAAGAATTTATGAGCTGCGGCTTTCACAATGCAAGCCTTAGAAAAATATCAGCCGACAGCGGCGTAAGTACAAACTCAATCTATACCAGATTCGGCGATAAAGCAGGCTTATTCTCCGCCATTGTAAAGCCTGCCGCAGACGGTCTTATGGAGCTTTATCTCGGCAGCATACAATCTGCCGCAGACAGCACGGATACAGCCAATGCCGCTCATCTCGGAGATGAGGGGACAGATATTATTTTAGAGTATATTTATGGCAGCTTTGATGCATTCCGCCTTATATTCTGCTATTCGGCAGGCACCGAGTATGAAAATTACTTTGATAAGCTGGCTGAAACGGAGGAATTTTATTACAGGAAATTCGCAGAAAAATACGGAAAAAACCACATTGACGACTTCTTTATACACGTTGTCTGCCGCACGGGCTGGCAATACATCTACGAAGCTGTTTCGCACGGTCTTTCCTTTGAGGAAGCAAAAGCCTTCATGCAAAACATAAAGCATTTCTGCTTTGCAGGCTGGAGGGCTGTGCTCGGAATAGAATAAGCAGCAGGCAGTAGAAGGCTACTGCCTTATAAAAAGCACCCGAGTTAGCATAGACTAACTTAAACATAAATAAGGAGGTTTCACAGTGAAACAACAAAAACAAAGTCCGCTCAAGGAACTTATGAGGTATGCCAGCAACCATAAATACCTGAGCTATCTCTCATGCGTTCTGGCGGCTATAAGCTCATGGATTGCACTGCTTCCGTTCTATGAAATATGGCGGATAATAAAAGAAGTGCTTGAGGTAAGGCCAATCTTTGAAAACGCAGTAAACATCACCTCTTACGGCTGGCAGGCAGTCGGCTTTGCAGCGCTTGCAATGGCGTTCTATATCGGTGCGCTGATGTGTTCTCACAAGGCTGCGTTCAGGGTTCAGGCAAATATGAGAACAGTCATGATGAACCATATTATGAAGCTGCCTCTTGGTTTTGTCGAAACGGAGGGTACGGGAAAAATAAGAAAAATTGTTTCCGAATCCAGCGCAGCTACCGAAACGTTCCTTGCCCATAATCTTCCCGACAAGGTAATTTCCTACACAACGCCTTTAGGGCTTCTCGCCATGATGTTCATTTTCGACTGGCGGCTTGGGCTTATCAGCCTTATCCCCGCTGTTCTTGCCTTTATTCTGATGGGCGTGTTCATGATGGGGCCGAAAATGGCCGAGGATATGAAGCAGTATCAAAACGCCCTTGAAACAATGTCCTCAGAGGCGGTTGAATACGTCAGAGGAATCCCGGTCGTAAAGACTTTCGGGCAGACTGTTTTCTCGTTCAAGCGCTTTAAGGCGTCTATTGACGATTATGAAAAGTGGACTATCGGCTACACAAAGAATATGCGAGTTCCTATGACTGCATTCACCACTTTCGCAAACGCAATTTTTGCAGCGCTTATCATTGCGGCGTATGTACTTTCGGGAAACGGCGTTACCGACATTTTCATACTGAACATTTTCTTCTACATTATAATAACGTCAATCCTGACTGTTACGCTTATGAAAATAGCCTATGCAGGCGAATCAAAAATGGCGGTAAACGACGCGCTGAACAGAATGAACGGTATTCTGAGTATTAAGCCCCTTTCCAATCCGTCTGAAAGCCAAAACCCTGCCGATTCATCTATACAGCTTGACAACGTAACATTTGCCTATGAAGGCTCTGACAGCAATGCAATTGACGGAATCTCGCTAAATATAAAGCCGGGCTCGCACATCGCTCTTGTGGGACCGTCAGGCGGCGGCAAGACAACGCTCGCCTCGCTTGTTGCCCGATTTCGGGACGTAAACGGAGGCTCGGTTAAAATCGGCGGCGCTGATGTAAGAAGCATTGACAGCAGTAAGCTTATGCAGCAGGTTTCATACGTTTTCCAAGACAGCAAGCTGCTTAAAATGAGCATACTTGAAAACGTCAAAATGGGAAACCCAAACGCATCAGACGATGAGGTAATGCAGGCGCTTAAGGACGCACAGTGCATGGATATTATTGAAAAATTTCCCGATGGCGTAAACACCGTAATCGGTTCGAAAGGCGTTTATGTTTCGGGCGGCGAATGCCAGCGTCTTTCCATTGCGCGCGCTTTTCTGAAAAATGCTCCAATACTTATTCTTGACGAAGCCACCGCTTTTGCGGACCCTGATAACGAAAGACTTGTACAAATGGCGTTTGAAAAGCTTTCAAAGGATAAAACAGTTATCATGATAGCTCACAGGTTGTCAACAATTACCGACGCAGACTGCATTTATGTCCTGTCCGCAGGAAAAATCGCAGAAAGCGGTACACATGAACAGCTTGTTTCCGCAAACGGAATTTACAGCCATATGTGGAACGAATACAACAAATCTGTCAAGTGGCAGGTTGGAAAGGCAGGAGCTGCATTATGATAGAAAAGCTCAGACACAAATACGCACTTTCTGAAAACGGAACAAGAGCAATGCTGAAAGCGTTTGCAGCGGTTACTGTTTCAAATCTTATACTAATGCTGCCGGTGGGACTGCTTTATATGCTTTCGTCCTATCTGCTTGAGGGAGCAGTGCCGCAGGACAAGCTCCCGTTCTTTATTATTGCAATTATCGCAGCGCTTCTCTTGATTGCACTGTCCACACTCATTCAATACAATGCAACATTCCTTTCAACCTATGTTGAAAGCGGAGTAAGACGCAGAACTCTTGCTGAAAAGCTGAGAAAAATTCCCCTTTCGTATTTCGGCAAAAAGGACCTCGCCGACCTTACAAACACCATAATGAACGACTGCGCAATAATTGAAACTGCCTCATCTCACTGGATTCCGGAGCTTGTAGGCGCAATTATTTCCACAACGCTTATTGTAATCAGCCTGTTCTTCTTCAACTGGAAAATGGCGATTGCAGCCGTTTGGGTAATGCCTATTGCCTTTGTTATTGTGCTTTGCTCAAAAAAAGTTATGAGAAAGGTTCACGACAAGACAATAAAATACCGCATAGAATGCCTTGACGGAATACAGGAGGGTCTTGAAACGCTGCGCGATTTAAGGTCGTACAACATGACTGATTCCTACATGACAGGTCTTAACAAGAAAATCAAGGCAGTTGAAAAGCACGCGATTGTTTCCGAATTTGCAAACGCCGCTTTCGTTTGCTCGGCTCAAATGATTCTTAAGCTGGGTATGGGAACGGTTGCACTGGTTGGCAGCGTGCTGCTTGTAAAGGGCGAAATAGATGTTCTCACTTTCTTCATGTTCCTGCTGGTAGTTACAAGAATGTACGAACCGCTTCAGATTTCGCTTCAGAATCTGGCGGCAATTATCAGTGTAGACGCAAGCTGCAGACGCATGGACGAAATACTTTCTCACGATGAACAGACGGGCAAAACAGAGCTTAACAACAAGGGCTGCGACATTTACTTCGACCACGTTTCATTCTCCTACAACGACAAGGAGCAAATTATTTCAGATGTAAGCTTTACCGCAAAGCAAGGCGAAGTTACCGCACTCGTAGGACCGTCAGGCGGCGGAAAAACCACCGTTTCAAGACTTGCCGCACGTTTCTGGGACTGCACCGAAGGCAAAATCACGGTTGGCGGAATGAACGTATCCGAGGTTGACCCTGAAAAGCTGTTATCGCTGTACTCCATCGTTTTTCAGGACGTTACGCTGTTTAATAACACCGTAATGGAAAACATCAGAATTGGCAGAAAGGACGCTACCGACGAGGAAGTGGTGGCTGCCGCAAGGCTTGCAAACTGCGAGGATTTCATTGAACGTATGCCGCAGAAATGGAACAGCATGATCGGAGAAAACGGCTCCGAGCTTTCGGGCGGCGAACGGCAGAGAATATCCATCGCAAGAGCCTTTCTCAAAAACGCGCCTATTATACTCATGGACGAAGCAACCGCCTCTCTTGACGTTGACAACGAATCTCTCATTCAGGAATCAATTTCAAAGCTCATACGGAACAAGACGGTTATTATCATAGCTCACCGAATGAGAACCGTAAACGAGGTTGACAAGATAGTGGTCCTCAAGGACGGAACCGTTGCCGAATCCGGTACCCCTCAGGAGCTGATAAAAGCGAACGGAGTTTACAAGCACATGGTAGATACCCAGCTAAGCTCAAACCGGTGGAAATATCGATAAAAGTAAATCAGCGGTGTGTTTTATGTCAGAGCCATAAGTTAGCGCATTCTAACTTATGGCTCTGATTGCATTTTTATTGTCGTTAAATTAAACAAAGTATGCGGTTGCCTTTGACTAACCAATGTTCATTTGTACGAAATTTCCAAGAAACTAACAATATATAAGTCACAGCATATTGACTATACGTCATTCTTATATATAATATTATATGAACACTTGTTCAAGTATTAAAAACGGGATGAAAGGAAATGCGGTTATGTTTATCGAAATAAAGGACATAAGAAAAAGCTACGGCAGCGGCGAAGGTAAAGTGGAGGTGCTTAAGGGCATCAACATCGGAATCAACAAAGGCGAATTTTGCGTTCTGCTCGGTCCGTCGGGAAGCGGCAAGTCTACCCTGCTGAATATTATAGGCGGTATTGACGACGCCGATTCGGGATATATTTCCATTGACGGCGAAAAAATAGAAAACATGAAGGAAAAATCCCTCACGGAGTACAGACGCAGACACTTAGGCTACATTTTCCAGATGTACAACCTTATTCCAAATCTTAACATCAAGGAAAACATTGAGGCAGGCGCATACCTCAGCGATAAGCCGCTTAACGTTGACGAAATACTGAAAACGCTGGGGCTTTATGAACACAGACACAAGCTCCCGTCGCAGCTTTCAGGCGGTCAGCAGCAAAGATGCTCAATCGGAAGAGCCATTGTGAAAAACCCTGATATTCTTCTTTGCGATGAGCCGACCGGCGCCCTTGACTATAACACCTCAAAGGAAATCCTCAAGCTTATTGAAACGGTAAACGAAAAATACAACACAACTATCATAATGGTAACTCACAACGAAGCTATCAAGGATATGGCAGACAAGGTTGTAAAGCTTCGCGACGGAATGGTCAGAAAGGAAATCAAGAACGAACACAAGCTGACCGCTGAACAGCTTGAATGGTAATGGAGGAAGAAAATGAGAAATCCGCTTATAAAACGATTACCAAGAGAGCTTGCCAAGGACGCGTCGAAATATATTGCCATTTTCCTCATGATGGTTCTGCTCATTTCTATATGCTCCGGAATGAGAGTTGCCAACGAAAGCATGAAGGCTGCATATTATGAAAGCTTTGACCTTTACAGCATTGAGGACGGACATATTGCGTTTGACAAGCCGATTCCCGATGATTTAAAAAACGTCCTTGAAGAAAAAGGCGGCGTAAGGCTTTACGACAGCATTTATTTCGATGAACCTACCGCAGAAACAGGAGCGGTTATAAGAGTTTACAAGCAGACCGCTGAGCTTAATACTCCCTGCCTGCTAAGCGGCGAGCTCCCGACGCAGGATAATGAAATAGCAATCGACCGCGTATTCGCCAAAAACAACGACATAAATGTAGGCGATACCATCACTCTTAACGGCAAGGCGCTGAACATTACAGGCTTTATTGCCCTGCCGAATTACAGCACGCTTTTTGAAAGCAATACCGACTCAATGTTTGACTCAATCAACTTCTCTGTTGCGGTTATGACCGACAGCGGATTTGATTCAATCGGCAGCAAGAACATAGAATACAATTACGCTTGGCTCTATAATCAATCATACGCCGACGATATAGAGGCTGCCGAGCTGTCGGACAAGCTCCTTGACGTGCTTGAGGACGAGCTGACCGAATATGACGAAGCCATTGTTCAGGAACAGGTTGACAAGCTGACTGACAAGCTTGAAAAGGCCGCAGAGGAATACGGCGAAATCTACTCAAAGTCCTTTGAAAACAAGGTAAACGAGCTTAAAGATACCATGGAAAAGGGTGCAGAGGAATACGCCGAAATATACCAAAAGGCAATTGAAAGCAAGCTCACTCAGGTTGCCGCTGATATTCAGGCAGGCGCCGAGGAATACGCTGCGCTGTACATGACAACCGGTAAGCAGCCTGCAAAGAGCGACCTTGCAACACAGGTTGACGACTTTTCGTTCGGCATTATTGAAAATACAGTTTCCGCCATGCTCAGCGGAACAGAATACACCGCTCCATCTCAGCAGGAGTTTATAGATCAGTATATTGATTCAATCGAAAAGCCCACACAGTCTGACCTGTCCGTTGAAACAGACGATTTCGTTTTCAGCGTTATCGAAAACTCGGTTGAAGCCGCAATAAAAAATGAAGAATACACCGCTCCCTCCGAGGAAGAATTTAAAGACCGCTACATAGACACGGTTTCAAAGCCAACAAAGGATCAGCTTTCGGTACAGCTTGACGATTTCCTTTTCGGAATAGTTGAGGACGCGGTTGACGCTGAAATAAACGGCAAAGAATATGAAATGCCCGACGACGAGGAATTTGAACCCGAAATAGACAAGACAGACATAATCTCGGTGGATAACTACATTCCGCGCTACCTTAATCAGGCTATCACATTCTCAATCGACGATATAGGCGGAGATGAGGCAGGCGCTATGGTTATGTGCTACATGATGATTGCGGTCATTGCGTTCATTTTTGCCGTTACAATTTCCAATACTATTACATCGGAGGCGGGCGTTATCGGCACTCTCCGCGCGTCGGGCTACACCAAGGGCGAGCTTATCAGACACTACATGATCCTCCCTATTATAGTTACCCTTGTGGCTGCAATCGTAGGCAATATACTCGGCTACACGGTGATAAAAGACTATTGCGTAGGACTGTACCGCAACTCATATTCCCTTACAACATACACAACGCTGTGGGATATGTCCGCATTCATGATTTCGACAGTAGGTCCTATAATTCTGATGATACTGATAAACCTTACTGTGCTGATTTCAAAGCTCAAGCTTAGTCCGCTTAAATTCCTCAGACACGACCTTAAGAAAAACAGCAGCAAAAAGGCAATGCGCCTTAACACAAAAATCCCGTTCAAAACCCGCTTCACGCTCAGAATTTTCTTCACCAACCTGCCCGGATATATTGTTATGATAATCGGTATTCTTTTCGGAGCCATGCTTATCAGCTTCGGCGATATGTTCCCGAGAATGCTGGACGAATATGAAAATATAATCACACGGGATATGATAAGCGAATACCAGTATGTGCTTTACGACTATGAAGATGCAGCTCCGGTAACGGACAGTCAGGCTGAAAAGTACGCAATGTCAAGCTTTGATTTCTCAAAGGAAGGATTCCTCACAGACAGCATCAGCGTTTACGGAATCGAAAAGGACAGCAGATATGTTCATGCAGATATTCCCGAGGGAAAGGCGCTGATTTCAACAGGCGTCAGCGAAAAGTTCGGTCTTAAGGCAGGCGACACTCTTACCCTTGATGAAAAGTATAAGCGAAACACCTCATACACAATTGAAATAGGCGGCGTTTACGATTATCAGTCCTCAATGGCAATATTCATGAACCTTGACGACTACAACAATACCTTCAAAAACAAATCCGGCTATTTCACAGGCTACTTCTCCAACAGCGAGCTTACCGAGCTTACAAGCGACGATGTTGCAGCTGTTATAACAGCCGGCGATTACACTAAGCTTTCAAATCAGCTGACCGTTTCAATGGGCGGTATTATGAATCTTATAAAGTTTTTCGGTGCCGCATTCTTCATCATCGTTGTTTACGTTCTCTGCAAGCAGGTTATCGAGCGTAATTTCCAGTCAATCGCTATGACAAAGATTCTCGGCTACAAGACAAGTGAAATTGCAAGCCTGTATATTCTTTCCACGTCTATTGCGGTTCTTGTGGGGCTGCTCCTTTCAATTCCGTTTATCGACATTGCAATGCGCGCAATATTCAAGGGCTACCTTTACACAGTGATGACAGGATATATCCCGTACATCATGAATCCGATGACCTACGTTGTAATGTTTGTAACAGGCGTTGTGTGCTACACGGTTGTGGCGCTGCTCCAGATGAGAAAGGTTTCCAAGGTTTCAAAAAGCGAAGCGCTCAAGAATGTTGAATAAGCATATCAGCTAACCCAAACGGCTGCCGTTACAAATTCGGCAGCTGTTTTTTTATATGCAAATTATTCGTCGGCTATTGACTTTTATTTTGCACAAGTATATTATTAAACTGTAAAAGGAAATTTGCGGGAGAGGTGTATATGAACGACATTACAAGAAACGCCAATCAAAGGCTTAAAATTCTTTATCTTTGCAAAATTCTCAGTGAGTGTACCGATGAAAACCACTTTATCTCTATGCCTGAAATTGTTTCCAAGCTTGCAATGTACGGAATAAAATCCGAACGAAAGGCTCTGTATTACGATATGGAAGCCCTGCGCGCCTACGGAATGGACATAATCACCGTAAAGGGTCATACTCACGGTTACTATGTTGCAAGCAGAGATTTTGAAACGCCTGAGCTTAAGCTGCTTGCCGACGCTATTTCCTCCTCGCGATTCCTCAC
>CAKSIR010000003.1 GCA_934462775.1 uncultured Ruminiclostridium sp. | reverse complement strand
TCGGCAAGCCGATTTCTACTAGGCTTATGCCCTAAGTACCCACCACTTTTTGAAAAAAGTGGACAAAAACTTTAAATTTGACTTTTTCGACAGACTAAAACACCGAAAAGCTTTATGCGGCTTTTCGGCGTTTTTGATATTTTATGATAAATTTATTAAGGCGCAATCGTTTATCAAGTGTACATTTTGTAGAAGCCCGCGTAAATGCCGCCTTTGGCAATAAGCTCATCGTGAGTGCCCGATTCGGCAATTCCCTCATCGGTAAGAACAATAATGCGGGTAGCATTTTTGATTGTGGTAAGGCGGTGGGCAATTGTGAGAGTGGTTCTGTCCTTTGAAAGCGTTTCAAGGGATTGCTGAACAAGATGCTCGCTTTCGTTGTCGAGGGCGCTGGTCGCTTCGTCAAGAATAAGCACGGGCGGATTCTTGAGGAACAGCCTTGCAATGCTTATGCGCTGTTTTTCGCCGCCGGAAAGCTTTACGCCGCGTTCGCCAACATAAGTGTCGTATCCCTTTGGCAGTCTGCGGATAAATTCGTCCGCACCGGCTTTTTTGGCGGCTTCAATAACTTCCTCGCGGGTTGCGTCAAGCTTTCCGTAGAGTATATTTTCGGCAACCGTTCCCGAAAACAGGTAGACGTCCTGCTGCACAATACCGATTTTCTTGCGGAGGGAATGCTGCGTGTATTCCTTGATGTCGTGACCGTCTATAAGCACTCTGCCGCCGCTTGTTTCGTAGAAACGCGGAATAAGGCTGCACATGGTAGTTTTGCCGCTGCCAGATGAGCCGACTATTGCGACGTTTTCGCCCTTGCGAACCTCAAAGCTGATGTTGTCGAGGACGTTTTCAAGGTTTTCCTCATAGTGGAAGCTTACATTCTCAAACCTTATGTTGCCTTCAACCGTTTCAAGCTCCCTTGCGTCAGGTCTGTCCTCAATTTCGACCGGCTGAAGCATAATTTCCTCAAAGCGCTCAATGCCTGTAATTCCGCGCTGAAACTGCTCGGTAAACTCAATGATTCTGCGAACGGTTGCAAGCAGCGTAGAAATGTACATGATGTATGCAATCAGGTCAGGGGCGGTAATTTGTCCGTCAAGCAGAAAAAACGAACCGATCATTACTCCCACAACGTACATTACGCCGTCAAAAAAACGTGTGCTGCTTTGGAAAAGCGCCATGTATTTGTATGCGCGTTTCTTTGCCTCGTAGAAAATTTTGTTGCCCTTATCGAACTTTTTCTGCTCAACATCTTCGTTTGCAAAGCTCTTTACAACTCTGATTCCAAGGAGGGAATCTTCAACAATGGCATTCATTTCGCCAATCTGTTCGCGCTGGAATTTGAACGCGTTTTTCATTTTCTTTCTAAACACCAGTGCAACCGCCAGCATAAGCGGAATTGCCGCGAAAATGCATAGCGTGAGCCAGATGTTAATGCCGGAAAGAATTATGAAGGAGCCTACAATTTTTATTGCGGCGATGAAAAATTCCTCGGGGCAGTGGTGGGAAAACTCGGTTATGTCGAACAGGTCGCTGGTAATTCGCGCCATTATCTGCCCGATTTTTGTGTCGTCATAGTACGAAAACGACAGCTTCTGCAAATGGGCAAATAGGTCGTGGCGCATATCCGTTTCAAGCTTTGTGCCGGTAATATGACCGATATATGCCATGAAATAGTTAGCTGCAACGTCAATGACCCTCAGAAACAGGTACAGCAATCCCAGCCTTATAACTGTTTCCGCCAGCAATGTACCGTCGCCTGCAGCGCCTGTTATCTGTCTGATTATCATAGGCAGAACCAACTCGCAGATAGTTGTCAGCGCCGCTGCAAGCAGGTCGATAATGATTATTCCGATGTACGGTTTGTAGTATGGTAAAAACCGTCTGAACATTCCTTTGCTTTTCATAATTTCCTTTCAATAACATTGCCCGCCGTTAAGGCAGGCAATAGTGTTTATTCTGCGACCACGGTATCTCCCTCGGAAAGTCCGCTGAGAATAATTGTGTAGCCGTTGTAGGTGTTTCCGATTTCAACAGGAACCTGCACCTTTTCGCCGTTGTCGATAAGGTTGCAGTAAATGCTGCCTGAGAACTGCTTTACCGCTTTTTCAGGGACGGCAAGCACGTCGCGTTTGTCAACCGAGGTAACGTAAACCGTCGCCCAGCCTGCGCTTACGGCGTTTGGCGTATCCTCAAGCATTCGCTCAAGCTCGCCCTCGTCAAAGGTGATTATTACATAACGCGACAGGCTGAAATCCTTTCCGCGTCCGCCGTTTGACGCCGAGGGCATCATTGTTACCGTACCGGTGTATGTTCCTGCGGTGAATTTGACGCTCACCTTTGTACCCAAAGCGAATTTATCGGTGTCCGTATCAAGATAAACCCTTACCTCGTCAGGCTTTGCAACAGTGCAGAAATAGGTTCCCGCAGTGATAACGTCGCCGATAGACAGCTGCGCCGTATCTGTTACAACACAGTCGTAGGGAGCTTTTATGGTATAACAGTCTATCTTGTACTGGATGAGGTCAAGCTTTGCCTGTTCCTCCTGATATTCCAGGTAATCCTTGTTGCTTCCGCTTAGGGAATAAGCATCATAGGCGGCGTCGCGGAGAATTTTCTGGCTGGTGTATTCATAGTTCAGCGCAGAGGAATCGATAACCGCAATAACATCGCCTTCGTTCAGTCTGTCCCCTCGCTTAAGCTCAAAGGTCAGCAGATTTCCCTCGTTTTCGCTGTTTATAGCGTCAGCGTAGGGGTAGCCGATAACCGAACCGATTGCGTCCGTCTGGGACAAATCCATGCGCTGAACAGTGGCGGTATTCACATTGCTTTCAGCGCTGTCGTAAATCGGTATCTTAATTTCCTGGGAAACCTTTGCTTCGTTTCCGCAGGCGGTAAGCATTGCCGCCGCCGTTACAAGAGCGGCAGCCAATAAAAATTTCTTCATACAAAGCCTTTCGGAATTATGAGCGCTTAATTACTTCCAGACACATTCTTCCGTCATGGTACGGACACTTCCATGGGTCAACCTCAGGCTTGAACTTGGCGTAATTGCCCTGTTCGTCAACCTGTGAATACCATTCGCCGCCCTCTCTCGGATCGATGATGTTTCCCTTGATGTATTCCCATAAAGCGTGGGAAATGTCAAGATAGCGCGCATTGTCGTACTTCTGATAAGCGTTGAGGAATCCGACTACGCCTTCCGCCTGCACCCACCAGATTCTCCATTTGTTTACAACGCCGTGTTCAACCTCGTTGTTCAGCGCGCCGTTTTCAAATGCAACGTCTGCAATTTTTTCAACAATCTTTGAGTTCATGCCTGCAAACTTCTTGGCAAGCTTTTCGTCGCCGATAACTTCGCAGGCGCGGTCGATCAGCCATGTTGCTTCAATGTCGTGACCGTAGGAGTAAATGTCGCCGATCTCGTTAAGGTTCTTGTCAAAGAATACAAGAAGCTTCGAGTTTTCCTTGTCGTAAATTTTGTCGTATGTAATGTCAAGCAGGAACTTAAGGCGCTTTAGCACCTGAGCGTCCTTTGAAACCCTGTAAAGCTCGGTATAAGCTTCAATAAGGTGGAGAGTAGTGTTCATTGTCTTGTCAGCCATAAGACCGTTTTCGGACAGCGCGTCGTTTTCCATAAGCTTCCATTCTCTTGTCATTGCTTCAAGGTATGCAACGTCGTCGGTGCCTTTTTCCTCAATAACTCTGAACGTATCCATAGCAAGGTTCAGAGCCTCTTTATCCTTGCTTGCGTCATAGTAGCTGGACATTGCATAGATGAAGAACGCATTGCAGTAAACGTGCTTCATTGAGTCGGCAACCTCGCCGTTTGCTTTCATCATCCAGTAAACGCCGCCGTACTCTCTGTCAACGCAGTAATCCCTCATAAATTCGAAAGCGTGTCTTGCTTTTTCAAGGCATTCGCCGTCCTTTAAAACAAGGTAGCAGTTTGAGTAGAACCAAAGGATTCTTGAGTGAAGAATTACACCCTTATCTGCATTTTTATCAAGCTTCAGGTCGGAATCCATAAAGCCGTAGAAACCGCCGTTTTCCTTGTCCTCAAGCTTGTTCCAGAACGGGATAATATGATTTACAAGTTCATTTTTTACTTCTCTTGCTAACATTGCTGTTCTCCTTTTGTCGTTTTATCAATCAAAAATTTTGTTCATTACAAGACCTGTTGTAAGCTTTGGATAGAAATAAGTGGATTTCTGCGGCATTTTTTCGCCTGCAAGCGCAACGTCCCTGATTTCGGATACTCTTGTGGGATTAAGCAGGAAGCAGCAGTTTGCCCTTTTTCCGTCAACCGCGGCAATCGCCTCGTCTGCGGAACGTGTGTATGTAAGGTTAATCTGCTTTGCCATATTTTCCTTGTCAATGCCGAAAATGCGCTCCAGAACCAGCGTATGCAGAACGCTTACATCAAGCCCTCTCAGCGCTTCGCTGCAATTCGGCATAAGCTTCTTCATAGCTTCCTCGTCCTTTAAAACAAGCAGTGTGTAGTTGTTGTCGCCGTTGAACAGCACAAATGCTTTTTTGCCTGCCTTATAGCTGTCGGCAAGCCCGATTTCGCCCTTTTCTCTGTTAAGGAAAGGAGTAATCTCAAAGTAATCTTTGCATTTTTCAATTACTTCATCATAGTTGTAGCTTGGCAGATCTCTTACGATTCTGTGAGTAGGGAATACAACCAGTCCGGGATTTTCCATATTAACAAGCATCATGCAGACATATTCGGAGGTGCCTAAGTCTGTCTTGTTCTCGGCAACAAACTTCTTGTAGTTGAGGGCTGTTTCGTATCTGTGATGACCGTCGGCAATATACAGCTTCTTGTCAGCCATCTTGTCAATAAGCTTTCGCTGTACATCCTTGTCATAAACGCACCACAGCTTATGGGTAACGCCGTCGGCGTCGGTGAACTGACTGTCGGGCTGTCCCTTGCTTGCAGCGTCAATGATTGCGTAAGCGCCGCCGTCCTCGTCCATATAGAGAGAGTATATCTGGCTGAAATTGCAGCCTGTTGCGCACATCAGGTTGAAGCGGTCGGTTTTTGCCTTTGAGAGAGTTTCCTCATGCGGGAGGATAATGCCCTTTGAAAATTCCTCCAACCTTACAAGTGAAATATAGCCTTTTACGGAATAATTTCCGCCGTTTGCGCTGAAATCCATTTCGTAAATGTAAATGCCTTCCTTGTCGTCGCGCTTGAGAATTTCATTGTCAAGCCAGTTATTAAGGCAGGCTAAAGCCTTTCCGTAAGCGGAGTCGTCCTCGTCAGCCGTTTTCGGAAGTTCCAGACGGATAATGTTGTTGGCATTTTTGTCAAGGTAAGCCTTGCGCTGTTCAGTGCTGATAATGTCGTAGGGAGGGCAGCACACGTCGCCAATGTTTCCTGCCTTTTCTGTGTAGCGAAGTCCTCTGAAAGCTTTAATTTCTGCCATAACTTTACTCCTTTTTTAAGTAATTAACTAACCTATTTGTTAAAACCAGTCAAGGCGACCGAAACGGCCGCCTGTGACATGATTTAATTATACTTCGTTGTCGTTTGCACCGCAGCATTTTTTGTACTTCTTGCCGCTTCCGCATGGGCAGGGATCGTTTCTGCCGATTTTTTCGCCCGGTTTTTTCTTGTACGGTGTTCTTGTTCCCGCATTTTCGGCGTCAGGCTTCATAACCTGCTCGCGCTGCGGCGGTTCTTCCTTGCGTACACGGACGGTGAGAATCATTCTTACAGTATCCTCGCGGATAGCCGCAATCATCTCGTCGAACATTGCGAAGCCTTCCATTCTGTACTCAACAACAGGGTCCTTCTGACCCATTGAGCGCAGGTAGATGCCCTTCTTAAGCTCGTCCATAGCGTCAATGTGATCCATCCACTTAAGGTCTACGTTCTTGAGCAGAACTATACGCTCAACCTCGCGCATAAGCTCGGAGCCCATTTCCTGCTCGCGCATTGCGTAAATCTTTTCGCCGCGTTCGATAAGCTTGTCTGCAATTTCCTTCTGCTCAAGCTGATCAAGCTCGTCGTTTGTGTACATGAAATCGTTAGGCATTGTGAGAATGCCGATAAAGTATTCGCGCAGACCTGTAAGATTCCAGTTTGCAGCGTCGTCGCCCTGGCAGAATCTTGCAACGTTTTCTTCTACGCATTCTCTCAGCATTGCATGAATATTTGCGCTTACGTCCTCGCCGTCAAGCACCTTTGCACGCTGACTGTAAATTGTCATTCTCTGCTGTGACATTACGTCGTCGAAATCAAGAACGTTCTTACGGATTGAGAAGTTTCTGCCCTCAACCTTACGCTGTGATGATTCGATCGTCTTTGTGAGCAGAGCGTTTTCAATAGGCATATCCTCTTCAATGTTGAGGGATTCCATTACCTGCTGAACGCGGTCGCCTCCGAACAGACGCATTAAGTCGTCCTCAAGTGAAACGAAGAAGCGGCTTTCGCCCGGATCGCCCTGACGGCCTGCACGTCCGCGGAGCTGGTTATCAATACGTCTTGACTCGTGACGCTCTGTACCTAAGATAAACAGACCGCCCGCTTCTCTTACTGCGACAGCCTCAGGCGCAATCTGCTCCTTGTACTTGTCGTTGAGTTCCTTGAAAAGCTCTCTCGCCTTGAGGATTTCCTCGTTATCTGTTTCGGCAAAGCCGGTCGCTTCGTTGATAAGCTCTTCATCAATGCCCATCTTGCGCATTTCTGCCTTTGCAAGATAGTCGGCGTTACCGCCAAGCATAATATCGGTACCGCGTCCCGCCATGTTCGTAGCGATTGTAACAGCGCCGATTTTACCTGCCTGCGCAACGATTTCAGCCTCGCGCTCGTGGTTCTTTGCGTTAAGAACCTCGTGCTTGATGCCGGTCTTTTTCAGCATTTTTGAAAGCAGCTCGGACTTTTCAATGGAAATTGTACCTACAAGAACAGGCTGATTCTTTGCATGGCACTCCTGAATCTGTCTGATAACGGCTGTGAACTTGCCGCGCTCGTTCTTATAAATCTGGTCGTGGTGGTCGATACGGATTACCGGCTTGTTGGTCGGAATTTCAATAACGTCCAGCTTGTAGATTCCTCTGAATTCGTCCTCCTCGGTCATAGCTGTACCGGTCATACCTGACAGCTTGTCGTACAGACGGAAGAAATTCTGGAATGTGATAGTAGCGAGAGTCTTGCTCTCGTTTTTGATTTTAACGTGTTCCTTTGCTTCAATTGCCTGATGTAAGCCCTCGTTGAAGCGGCGGCCGAACATCAGACGGCCTGTAAATTCATCGACGATAATGATTTCGCCGTCCTTTACAACGTAGTCAATATCGCGGTGCATAATGCCGTAGGCTCTTATTGCCTGATTTACATGGTGGAGAATTGTAAGGTTTTCGGAATCCATAAGGTTTTCAATTCCGAAGAATTCCTCAGCCTTTTTTACGCCGCTTGGAAGCAGTGTTGCGTTCTTGCCTTTTTCGTCGATAAGGTAGTCGCCGTCGTAGTTGTCCTGCTCTTCCTTTGCGTCAACTTCAACAACCTTAACGCACTTCAGGGTTTTTGCAAGCCTGTCCGCGCGCTCGTAAAGGTCGGTGGACTTGTCGCCTCTGCCTGAAATGATAAGCGGAGTTCTTGCCTCGTCGATAAGGATTGAGTCGACCTCGTCCACGATTGCAAAGTTCTGACCGCGCATAACGCGATCCTTCTTCTGCGTAACCATGTTGTCGCGGAGGTAGTCGAAGCCGTATTCGTTGTTTGTACCGTAAGTAACATCGCAGTTATAGGCCTTGCGTCTTTCAGCGTTAGGAATGTCGTGAACGATAAGGCCTACCGATAAGCCCAGGAAGCGGTGAACACGGCCGATCTGGTCGCTGTCACGCTTTGCCAGGTAGTCGTTTACCGTTACAACGTGAACGCCCTTGCCTGTCAGCGCGTTCAGATATGACGGCAGAGCGGCAACGAAGGTTTTACCTTCACCTGTTTTCATTTCGGCAATACGGCCCTGATGAAGAACGATACCGCCTATGATCTGTACGGGATAGGGCTTGATGCCCAGTACGCGCCACATTGCCTCGCGGCATACTGCGAATGCATCGGGGAGAATGTCGTCCAGCGTTTCACCCGCTTCAAGACGAGCCTTGAGGGCAGGAGTCTGTTCCTGAAGCTCAGTATCCGACAGAGCGGCGTATTTCGGCTCAAGATCCAGAACCCTCTGCTTGATTGGTTCGATTCGCTTTAATTCCTTGGTGGAATATGAACCGAAAATTTTATCCAATAATCCCATATATTAACTCCTATATGTTGTTTTATAATATACATTTATTATATACCAGTTTATTATTATACACCTTACGCTCTGTTTTGTCAACTGAAAGCCGTTCATAATAACATGATAATTTTTTTTTGAAATAATTGACAAAACACGGCGAATTTAGTATAATAGAGTACATAAATAGTTTAGGGGGAGCACAGGTATGGCAATTGTTAATGCAATGGAAAAAATCGTTGATTTGAAAATGGAAGAATTTCTCAAGAACAGCAACTGCTGCAAGTGCGAGCAGTGCCTTGAAAACATAAAATGTATTGCCCTCAACAACCTTCCTGCAAAATATGTCAGCACCACCAAAGGCGAGCTTTTCTCCCGTCTGGGACAGATTATGATTAAGCAGAACACTGTTGATATTGACGTTGCAGTCATGAACGCGATTAACATTGTTAAAGAGCATCCCCGTCACAGCAAACCGTAATAAAATAATGCCGGTGCTTATGTATCGGCATTTTTTGTTTCTTCTTTTTCGTTCAGCGGGTCAAAAACCTCGTCATCTCTTTCCACAAACAGCATTCCGTCGTTTTCAAGTACAACGGTCACCCTTTCTCCCTCGTCAATGTCGGTTTCGTTAGCTGATACGGCATTGAAAATATAGTCCGCGTCATTGTAGACGAGTTTTACTTTTCCCCAGCTGTCGCCAGCGATAAAATCCGTAACAACCGCCTCTTTCCCTGAAAAGTCGAACTTTTTTGGGAGGGCTTCTTTTTTTGCCCTGCGGACGCGGGCTTTAACGGCTGTCGAAAGGAAGTTTACCAGCATTGCGCAGATTACGCCGCATGGCAGGCTGATGTACCAGCCGAAGGACATAAGCTCCATAACAAGTCCGCAAAGCCCTAAAGCAAAGCAAAAAGCGAATATCATGGTCAGGCTGTGGGGGAAAAAGTTTTCGATCGGGATTGTTTTTCCGCGGAAAGCGAACAGTTCCTTTTCCAAGCCGAAGCCCTTGATTTTTTCCATGTATCTCAGTATCATGTCGGCGGCAAATGCAACCGCTGACACAACGGCTATCGCCAGATAAGCGGTTATCACTGACTTTCCCCATTTTCTTCGGGCTTGATTATCTCGAAGCGCATTTTACCCACTGTGCGCTCGTTTACCGTAAGAACGGTTATAATGAAGTCGCTTGTTTTAACAACGTCGTTAGGTTCGGGAATTTTGCCGAACAGCTCAACCACCCAGCCTCCTACCGTATTGCAGTCTGAATTTATTTCAAACTCCATGTTGCGGTTTTCAAAGTAGCGGTTAAAATCAATCAGCGAAACCTCGCCCATAACCTCGAACACATTTTCGGAGGTGAACTTCACGGGAGAAACAATCTCATCGTTTTCGTCCCAAATATCGCCCACAAGCTCCTCCAGAATGTCCTCAAGAGTAACGATTCCCTCGGTGCCGCCGTACTGGTCGACAACCACCGCCATGTGCAGTTTTTCCTTCTGCATTTTCTTCAGTATTTCTGAAATGCGCATAAGGCTTGGCACGAACATTGTTTCGGTCACAATGTCGCGGAGAATGAAATCCTTTTTCTCCATAAGCTTGTGAAGAAATTCCTTGTGATTTACAACGCCGACAATGTGGTCGATGCTTTTTTCGTAAACGGGTATGCGGGAATATCCCTCGTCAAAGAACAGCTTTTTCAGCGTTTCAATATCGTCGTTTACCTCAACCGCAACAATCTTGATTCTCGGTGTGAGAATTTCATCAACAATGGTTTCGTCAAACTCAAGAGCCGAGCGTACAAGGTTGCTTTCCTGCTCCTCAAGAACGCCCTCGTCCTCAATCTCGTCAATAATTTGCATAAGCTCCTGCTCCGTAACGGAAACGTCCTTGCTTTTCTTGGCAAAAAGCTTAGTGGCGCCTTTTTGCAGCAGCAGGAAAAACGCCGAGATAGGCGTGAACAAGAACATGAGGAAACGCATTATGCCGCCTATGGCCAGAACAAATGCGTCCGCATGAGCCTTTGCAACGGTTTTAGGCATGATTTCGCCGAAAATAAGTACGACAACAGTGGTGATTACCGTTGAAACCAGCGGACCGTTATCTGCAAGCAGAAAGGTGAACATAACTGTTGCAAGGGAAGACGTTGCGATGTTTACAATGTTATTTCCCACAAGAATTGTGGTCAGCGCCTTGTCGTATCTGTCCATGATATATAAGGCAGTTTTGGCGGATTTGCTGCCGTCGTCTGCCTTTCCTTTGAGGCGGATTCTGTTGGCGCAGGTGAAAGCGGTTTCAGACGCTGAGAAAAATGCCGAAAAAATTATCAGCACAACTATAATTGCCACATAAACGATGATGTTCATATATTACTCCGTTAAAAAATGTTTCTTATATTAAAACACATTTTAATATGTATGTCAAGACAAAACCGCACATTTTCCTGTTGCAAAATTACCGAAAAAGTAGTATTATCGAATCAGTAAATTGATAAAAAAGGAAAAAGCTATGAAAAAGGTTCTTGAAATAATTAAGCTTGCAATGCACCCGAAGAACTGGAAAACCATGTACCGACAGTACAAGGAGATTTTCAGGTACGTTTTTTTCGGCGTGCTTACAACGGTCGTATCCTTTGCAGCGTATTACATTTTCCGCTGGATATTTCCGAATGCGGACAGCGTTCCCGGTTTTCTCAAATGGATATTCAGCCTTACTGCCGTTTTCGGCGTTGAAAGCAACACTGCGCTGCCTGTTATCCTGTCGTGGATATGCTCCGTTACGTTTGCATATATTACTAACAGAAAATGGGTGTTTGAAAGCAAGGCTAAAGGCTTTGGGAAAATTGCAGCCGAATGCGCTTCGTTTTACGGAGCGAGAGCGCTTACTCTGTTTGCGGACATTATAATTATGTACCTCATGGTGGATCTGCCGGGGATTTCAAACGCGCTGTACGAATTCTTCGCAAAGGCGGTTTCCAGCGTTTTTGTGCTTGTGCTGAACTATGTGTTTTCAAAACTTTTTGTTTTCCGCAAAAAATCTCCAAAAAACTCTTGACAATCGGATTTTCTGTGCTATAATAATAAAGTCAGTGTAAATCCAATTAGGTTTACAGATAGGAGGAGCGGCAATGCCAAAGGATCTGAACACGACCGTTCTTCTTGATTTTTACGGTTCGCTGCTGACGGAAAAGCAGCGTGAAACGCTCTCGCTTTATTACGAAGCGGACCTGTCGCTTGGCGAAATTTCCGAGGAAACGGGAATTACAAGGCAGGGCGTGCTGAACTGTATTAAGAAAAGCGAAGCGAAGTTGCTTGAGCTTGAGGAGCAGCTGGGGCTTGCCCGCAGACTTCATCAGCTCGACAAGGACATTACGCAGCTTGAAAAACTGATATACAAAGCAGAAATCAGCGACAGAACGGTTATGGAACAAATCGAAAAAACGCTGTCGGATATAAAATCAAAACTGTAAGGAGGCTTGCAAATGGCATTTGAGGGATTATCGGAAAAGCTCGGCAAGGTTTTCAAGAACTTAAAGGGTCACGGCAAGCTGAGCGAAAAAGACGTAAAGGACGCAATGCGCGAGGTCAGAATGGCTCTTCTTGAAGCGGACGTAAGCTTCAAGGTAGTAAAGGACTTCGTAAATACCGTTACCGAAAGAGCGATAGGCTCCGAGGTTATGAACAGCCTGACGCCTGCGCAGCAGGTTATTGATATAGTACACGAAGAGCTTGTAAAGCTCATGGGTGAAACCAACGCGAAAATCGACTTTCCGTCAAAGCCGCCTTGCGTGATTATGATGTGCGGTTTGCAGGGTGCAGGTAAAACAACGCACTCCGCAAAGCTTGCAAAATGGCTCAAAACCCAGAACAGACGTCCGCTGCTGGTTGCCTGCGACATTTACCGTCCGGCTGCTATCGACCAGTTGAAAATCGTGGGCGAAAAGGCTGATACAAAGGTCTTTGAAATGGGGCAGGAAAACCCTGTCAGGATTGCAAAGGAAAGTATCAAGTTTGCCAAGGACAACGGCTACGACGTTGTTATTCTGGATACCGCAGGCCGTCTGCACATTGACGAGCAGCTTATGGACGAGCTTAAAAACATCAAGGAGGAAACTCAGCCAAATGAAATCCTTCTCGTTGTTGACTCAATGACGGGTCAGGACGCGGTAAACGTTGCAAAAAGCTTCAACGAAGCGCTGGAAATCAGCGGCGTTATTCTTACAAAGCTTGACGGCGACACAAGAGGCGGCGCGGCGTTATCGGTTCTTGCAGTAACGGGAAAGCCGATAAAGTTTTCCGGTATCGGCGAAAAGCTGGACGATCTGGAGCCTTTCCACCCTGACAGAATGGCGTCGAGGATTCTCGGCATGGGCGACGTTCTGAGCCTTATTGAAAAAGCGAAGAACACGGTTGACGAAAAAGAACAGCTCCGCCTTGCAAAGAAAATGCAGGAAAACAAGTTTGATATGAACGACCTTCTGGCGCAGTTCAATCAGATAGAAAAGATGGGCAGCATCAGCTCGCTTATCAACATGATTCCGGGCGTAAGCGGAAAAATCAAGGAAGAGGACATTGACGAAAAGAAAATGCCGCGAACCAAGGCGATAATCATGTCAATGACCAAAAAGGAACGCGAAAAGCCGTCAATCATTGACGCAAAGCGCAAGCGCAGAATCGCAGCGGGTTCAGGCACAAAGGTCGAGGACGTAAATCAGCTGCTCAAGCAGTTTGACATGATGCAGAAAATGATGAAGCAAATGGGAATGAAAGGCGGAAAGAAGAAGCGCTTCCCGAAGTTCCCGATGAATATGGGCGGAATGCCGCCGTTTTAATTGGTTTTAATGCAAATCAGCATTGAATATATAAGAGATAATTTAATTTATGGAGGAACACAAAAATGGCAGTAAAAATCAGACTTAGAAGAATGGGCGCTAAGAAGGCTCCTTTTTACAGAGTAGTAGTAGCAGATTCACGTTTCCCGCGTGACGGCCGTTTCATCGAAGAAATCGGTTTCTACAACCCTAACGTTGATCCGGCTGAAGTAAAGGTTGACGCTGAAAAGGCTCAGGACTGGATCAAGAAAGGCGCTCAGCCAACTGATACTGTTAAGAGATTATTCAAGAACAACGGTATTATTGGTTAATCTTGCAGATATTGAGGTCTGCCCCGCAGGAAAGGAATCAATATGGAAGAACTTTTAAAGGCAATGGTAGAGGAACTTGTTGACGATAAGTCCGCAATCTCCGTTACCGTTGATGAGCCCAACGAGGAAGGTACAACTGTTTATCACTTACACGTTGCTCCTGACGACATGGGCAGAGTAATCGGCAAGCAGGGTCGCATTGCTAAGGCAATCAGAACAATCATGCGCGCCGGTGCTGTAAGATACAACCAGAAGGTTATGGTTGAAATTGACTGATAAAAAGGCTCTCTGTAAAAGGAGAGCCTTTTTATATAGGAGTTCTCCGAGCTTTTTTATATTTAATGATTGCAAATTACATTTTGAATAATTAAAAAGTGAAAAATTCACAAAATGAGCCTGTTAATTATGTCAATATTTTTTGCTTTTACTACTTGCAAAATTCGGCATAATAAGTTATAATTTTTGATATATTTGATAAAAACGTTTACTTGCGATATATTTCGTCAGGGAAAGGGAATATACTATAATGGAGCTTCTTAAAGAGAGAATCCGCAAAGACGGAATTGTTAAGGAAGGCAATATTCTTAAGGTCGATTCTTTTTTGAATCATCAGATGGATGTTGAGCTTTTCGGCGAAATCGGTAAGGAATTTAAGCGCCGTTTCAGCGACTGCGAAATAAACAAAATCCTTACTATCGAGGCTTCAGGTATCGGCATTGCCTGCGTTGCTGCGCAGTCCTTCAAATGCCCCGTTGTTTTTGCAAAGAAAACCGAAAGCAAGAACATTGACGGCGAAGTGTTCACATCAAAGGTAACTTCCTTCACAAAAGGCAAGGTTTACGATATTATCGTTTCAAAGAAGTTCCTTCACCCCAGCGATAAGGTGCTTATTATCGACGACTTCCTTGCCAACGGCTGTGCGCTGCTGGGTCTTGCCGACATTGTAAAGCAGTCGGGCGCCGAGCTTGTTGGAGCGGGAATTGTTATCGAAAAGGGCTTCCAGATTGGCGGAAAAACGGTGCGCGAAAAGGGAATCCGCGTTGAAAGCCTTGCCATCGTTGACAGTATGGACGTTGAAACAGGCGTAAAATTCAGATAAAGACAGCAAGAGGCTGTTTTTAATAAACAAAAGGACCAAAAGGAGAAGAAAAGGAAATGAAGTTAAAGAAGATTTTAGCTGCAGTTCTTGCATCGGCAACAATGCTTTTCGCAGTAACAGCCTGCGGCGGCAACACAGCTGATACAACAACGGAAAACGGCGACGCTGCTGCAACAACAGCTGCAACCGAAGGCAACGACGCAGCAGACGCTGCCGCAACAGGCAAGAAGATTGCTAAGGAAGACTTAAAGATCGGCGTTATCCATATCGGTAATCCTGCCGACGGTTCAGGCTACACATACGCTCATGATTTAGGTATTCAGGGTATGCAGGCAAACCTCGGTCTTGAGGACAGCCAGATCGTAAGAAAGAACAACGTTTCCGACGGCGACCCGACAGCGACAGAAACAGCAATCAGAGAGTGCATCGAAGAAGGCTGCAACGTTATTTTCGGTACAAGCTGGGGCTACATGGATACAATGGAAGCACTTGCCGAAGAATTCCCTGACGTTGTATTCTCACACGGTACAGGCTACAAGAACAACGGCAAGAACATGAACAACTACTTCGGCAGAATCTACCAGGCAAGATACCTTTCCGGCATTGTTGCAGGTATGTCCACAAAGACAAACCTTATCGGCTATGTAGCCGCTATGGGTTCTGAAAACTCAGAAGTTACAGGCGGTATTGACGCATTCGCACTTGGCGTTGCTTCGGTAAACCCTGACGCTAAGGTTTATGTTAAGGTTACAAACTCTTGGTACAGCCCGACAGAAGAAACAAACTGCGCAGTAGCGCTTATCGCTGAAGGCTGCGACGTTATCGCTCAGCACTGCGACACACCTAACCCGCAGCTTGAAGCTGAAAAGGCAGGCGTTTACGGTATCGGCTACAACACAGATATGAGCGTTGACGCACCAAAGGCTACACTCACATCCGTTATCTGGAACTGGTCGGCTTACTACACAGAAGCTGTTAAGGAGCTTATTGACGGTACTTGGGACTGCTCCAACTATTACGGCGGTATGGCTGAAGGCTTAGTTGACATTTCACCTCTCAACAGTGACATCGTTGCTGATGGTATTTCCGAAAAGGTTGAAGAAGCAAGAAAGTCTATCATGGACGGTTCATTCAACGTATTTGACGGCGTAATGGAAGCTAACGACGGCTCAACAGTAGGTCTTGAAGGCAGCACACTTGACGACGCTACAATCACAGGCGGCATCAACTGGTACTACAAGAACGTAGAAGTTAAGTAATCAGTTTTACAATTGCAGAATTATCCCCACAGGCAGGAATATGCCTGTGGGGTAATTTTGATAATCACAGTTTTTGGAAAATCCGATAAGGAAAGGAACAATACAATGGCTAATGACACAAATTATGCTATCGAGTGCCGCGGGATTACCAAAACATTTGGTTCTGTTGTTGCAAACGACAATATAAACATAACTTTGAAGTACGGCGAAATACTTGCGCTGCTTGGTGAAAACGGCTCCGGCAAGACCACGCTTATGAATATGCTGTCGGGCATATATCATCAGGACAAGGGTCAGATTTTCGTAGGCGGTCAGGAGGTTTCAATCCATTCGCCTGAGGATTCCATCGAGCTTGGAATAGGCATGATACATCAGCATTTCAAGCTGGTTGAAGTATTCACGGCAATGGACAACATTATTGCCGGCACAAAGGGCAGAATGAAAAAGCGCAGCGAGCTGAAAAAGGAAATCACCGAAATCAGTCAGAAGCTTCAGCTGGAGGTTGATCCTGTGAAGAAGATTTACAATATGTCCGTTTCCGAGAAGCAGACAGTTGAAATCCTCAAGGTCATCTACCGCGGAGCAAGGATTCTCATTCTTGACGAGCCTACCGCAGTTCTTACGCCGCAGGAAACGGAAAAACTTTTTGCAATTCTCCGCAGAATGAAGTCCGAGGGCTGCGCAATAATCATCATCACCCACAAGCTGAACGAGGTTATGGCAATCAGCGACCGTGTCACCATTCTCAGAAAAGGTCAGAGCGTGGAAACGGTAAACACCGCCGAAACCGACGAAAAGCACCTTACAGAGCTTATGGTAGGACGTCCGGTCAGCTTGTCTATTGATCGTCCGGAGCCTGTTAATCCGACGCCGCTCCTTAATGTATTCCACCTTTCCGTAAAGAAGCCTGACGGCTCAATGGGGTTAAAGGACGTAACCTTTGATATTTGCAGCGGCGAGATTCTTGGCGTTGCAGGTATTGCAGGCAGCGGACAAAAGGAAATCTGCGAATCTATCGCAGGTCTTGTGGACGTTGAAGAGGGCGCAATACTTTATAAAAAGCAGAACATAGTGGGCAAAACTCCTAAGGAAATTATCGACCTGGGCATAAGCATGAGCTTTGTACCTGAGGATCGGCTTGGAATGGGTCTGGTTGCGTCAATGGGCATGACTGACAACGTAATGCTGAAAAGCTACAAGGACGGCAAAGGTCCTTTCGTTGACAGAGCGCCTGCAAAAAAGCTTTCGGAAAAGCTGATAACCGAGCTTGAAATAAAGACTCCGAGCACGGAAACTCCTGTAAGAATGTTATCCGGCGGCAACGTTCAGAAGGTACTGCTGGGACGTGAAATCGAGTCCCACCCGAATCTGCTGATAACCGCTTATCCTGTTCGAGGGCTTGACATCAACTCCTCATACAACATATATAATATGCTCAACGAGCAGAAAAAGAAAAACGTTGCAGTGCTGTTTATCGGCGAGGATCTGGACGTACTGCTCGAGCTTGCGGACAAGATTATCGTGCTGTGCCACGGCAGGGTTGCGGGAGTTGTTGACGCAAGAAAGGCAACAAAGGAGCAGCTGGGTCTGCTTATGACCGGCACGGATTTAGGCGACGCCGATATATTTATTGAAAAGGGAGGACGGGCTGATGAGTGAGGCAAAGAAAATTAAAGAGCCACTGATTCGTATCGCCAAGCGAACCGAGCTTACAAAAAAACAGACGCTGCTGCTCAGATTCGGCTCGGTTCTGCTGGCAATCGTTGCAGGAGGTCTGTTCATTCTGGCGATCGGCACAAATCCCTTTGACGCATACGCAACTATAATTTCCGGTGCGTTCCGTTCCACAATGGCGATACAGGGTACGGTAAAAATCTGTATTCCGCTGCTTATTTCTGCGCTCGGTATCACTCTTGCGTTCAAGATGAAGTTCTGGAACATAGGCGCTGAGGGACAGATTATTATGGGCGCAATCTTCGCCTCGTATTTTGCGTTGTTCCATTCGGATATGCCGCACTGGCTGCTGCTTACGTTAATGTTCCTCTTCGGCGCGCTGGGAGGCGGTCTTTGGGGACTTATTCCTGCTTTTTTCAAGGCGAAGTTCGGAACTAACGAAACTCTGTTCACGCTTATGCTGAACTACATTGCCCTTGACCTTATCGTATTTCTGCGTGACGGTCCATGGGCTGACCCTGAGTCGGGCGGTTTCCCGAAAATTGCACGCTTTGATAAGAATGCGCAGCTTGATCAGGTGTTCGGTATTCAGAGCGGCTGGATTGTCGCAATCATAATTGCAGTTTTCGTATTTGTTTATCTGAAATTCACCAAGAGCGGCTATGAAATCAGCGTTGTTTCCGAAAGCCACGCAACTGCGCGCTACGCCGGCATGAATCCTAAGAAAATCATGCTTAAGACAATGTTCCTTTCGGGCGCAATCTGCGGTATCGGCGGCATGGTTCAGGCGACCGGCTCGGATATGACCCTTGCGACCTCTGTTGCAGGCGGCGTGGGATTTACGGCAATTATCGTTGCATGGCTTGCAAAGCTTAACCCGTTCGGAATCGTGGTTGTGTCGTTCCTTTTTGCAATCCTTGAAAAGGGCAGCTCGGTTTTACAGTCGAATTTCGGGCTTTCAAGCTACTGCAGCGACGTTTTGCAGGGAATTATCCTGTTCTTCGTGCTTGCCTGCGAATTCTTCATCAGATACAAATTCATTGTGCGCAAAAAAAATAAGGAGGTGGCGGAATAATGGACTTCTGGGTAAATCTGATTTCTGCTGCGATTTTAGCAGGTATTCCGCTGCTTTACGGCACTGTCGGCGAAATTCTCAACGAAAAAGCAGGACACCTTAACTTAGGCGTTGAGGGTATGATGGCAATGGGCGCCTGCGCAGGCTTTATGGCAGGATATTACACAAACAACGCCATCGCCGCAATCGTTGCCGCATTTCTCGCGGGCGCGCTGGGCGCTGCGATTTACGCGCTGCTTACTGTTACTTTTATGGCTGACCAGAACGTTACTGGTCTTACGCTGACCATCTTCGGCTTGGGACTTTCAAACTTTTTCGGCGAATATATGCTGACAAGCTCGGGAAGCTCCTCCCTTAAGCTTCCGTCTGAAATCACCGCTGAGCTTAACAGCGTTTCAATCCCTGTTCTCAGTGATATTCCGATTGTCGGAAAAATTCTGTTTTCGCAGTCGCCGTTTGTTTATCTCGGCATTGTGATTGCGGTTGCCGCATTCGTTTACCTTAAGCACACCAAAACAGGCTTAAATCTGCGCACAGTGGGTGAAAATCCCGCTGCTGCCGACGCGCTCGGCATTAACGTAACCCGCATGAAGTACATCAACGTCATTGTCGGCGGCGGCATCTGCGGTATCGGCGGCGCTTACTGCTCAATGATTTACTGCGGCGGCGTTTGGATGGCAAACTCCGTAAACGGTCTTGGCTGGATTGCGGTTGCACTGGTTATTTTTGCGTCATGGAGTCCGCTCAGGGCAATCGGCGGTTCGCTGGTATTTGGCGCCTTCAGCGTGCTTAAATACTATGTTCCAAAGGACGTTATATCTATCCCGAATGCAATATTCGATATGCTTCCGTTCCTTATTACAGCATTGGTTCTCGTTATTTCGTCTATCAAGCAGTCAAAGGAAAACTCGCAGCCTGCGTCCTGCGGCAGCAACTATTTCAGAGAAGAAAGATAACAAAAAGGTCTGTCCCGTCAAAATACGGGACAGACCTTTAATCTTGATTTCAGTTTTTAAGGTAACTTTTCACAAGCACCTGAAGAAGCTCGTCGCGGTCAATGTGTCTGATAAGGCTTCTTGCGTTGTTGTAGGTGGTTATGTAGGTCGGATCCTCGGAAAGAATGTAGCCTACAAGCTGATTTATGGGATTATAGCCCTTTTCGTTGAGAGCCTCGTATACTGTTGTCAGTATTTCCTTCATTTCTTTTTCGCGCTCGTCACGAACGGAAAACGTCATTGTCTTTTCATGCATGGTTTCCATCTCCTTTAGAAAACTAACATATTTATCACATATATTATACACTAAATTGTGCATTTAAACAAGCCCTTTTTACTAAATTCCGAAAATTTACTTTGGAAACAGCACAGGAATCTGTTTACAATTTGTGCATTATGACTATTGTGTAACCTGTTTTTTTATTTGTATGTAGAGAAAAGATATATAAATTTATAAATATTTACTATTGAAATGTGAATATAAAATTGATATAATATATTTAATTGTTAATTGAAAAATTTCCTGGAGGGAAAGTTTTATGGCTGATAAGCGCAGTACCAGTAATGAGGGAAACGGATTTAAAAATGCCCCTCTTGGCTATGATAAGCAGGATGTAAATGCTTACATTGCCAATTTGAATAAGAACAGACAGCAGATGGAGGCTGATTATAAGCTCCAAATTGCCGATTTGCAGAAGCAGGTTGAGGACGCAAGAGCAAGCTCCGTTTCGGAAGAACAGATAAATCAGCTCAACAAGGAGCATGAGGAAAAAATAATGGAGCTCCGCAAGCTTGTGCTTGACGAACGCAGACACGTTGCTCAGCTTGAAAAGGAGTCGGTCAAGGCTCAGATGGCTGAACATCAGGCGGAAACTGACATGGATAAGCTGAGAGCCATAGCCGAAAAGCAGGCAAAGGAAATTGCTGCGCTGAAAAAGAACGGCGTTCCTGCCGCAGGCGGAAACAACGGCGCTGTAACTGTTGAGGAGGCATACAGGCAGGCTGAAAAAATTATTGAATCAGCAAAGGCTTACGCCAAGGAAGTTGTAGTTAAATCAAACAAATATAAGAGCGATGTAGAGTCAAAGCTTGCAGAAATGAAGGCAAAGCTGGAGTCTGCGACATCAGATATAAGCGCAATTTTCAAGCAGACGATTGCCGAGGCAGACAGCGCAAGAGCACTGGCGGACGAAATTCCCGAGTTTGATTTCGAGGAGCTTGAGTCAATGAAGCCGATTACTGCTCCTGTTCAGCCGACAGCGGCAGCTGTTCCCGAAGCAGATGAAGCTGTTGAGGATTCGCCGATATTCATTTTGAACAGCAAGGACGGCGACGAGCTTTCAAGCATCACCGTTCCGTCCGACAACAGCAGCGATGAAATTCTCAGCACCGGCACATTTGAACCGGAGAGTGAGCAAAGCGTTCCTGACGCAGCATTTACCGATGAAGCGGACGATATATTCAGCGAGATAAACGTTGCAGACGATTCGGCTGACGACATGAACTCCGATATGTCCGCCAACGACATTTTCAACGATGTATTCAGCGACAGCGACGATAAGGACGATGATGATTTATCCACCGCCAATGTACTCGGAGATGTAAATAACACAAAGCCGCAGTTTGTTGACGATTTTAAACTTCATTCGGCAGACGAGCCTGACGAAAAGGGCGAGGATTTGGCAGAGGTCGAGCCTGTTCCCGACGAAAAAGGCGACGACTTGAACGCAGATTTGTTTGAGATGCTTATTGACCCGTCAAGCAACAAGGACAGCAGCGAGTTTGAGTCCCTGCTTGCAGGAAGCAAAAACGATGACGAAGAGGAAGAAAAGCCTGCGGAAAGCAATATTTCCTTTACTGACAGCGAGGCTGACAAGCCTGCCGAAAACAACGATTTTGACGAATTTGCAGACCTGTTTGTTGGCGGAGATGACAGTCAGAACGACGAAGCGGAGGAAGAACCGCAGGGCGATGAAAATGTGTGGGATTTCGCAAGCGGCAGCAACGATGACGACGATGACATGAGTTCAGATAACACAGATTTTTCGGATTTACTTATATGATAATAGAAGCAAAAGAATTAAAAACCGCAGCTCCGCAGCTAAAAGCAGGCGATAAAATTGAGCTTTCGGGATATATTTACACTGCAAGGGACGCGGCTCACAAGAAGTTTTTTGAGCTTCTTGACAGCGGTAAGCCGCTGCCTTTCGATATTGACGGTGCGGCAATCTATTACGCAGGTCCCACCGGCACAAAAGAAGGAATGGCAATCGGTTCGTGCGGACCTACCACGTCCAGCCGAATGGATAAGTTTGCGCCAAGACTGCTTGACCTTGGATTGGCGGCAATGATAGGCAAGGGAGAGCGAAATCAGGCGGTAATTGACGCCATTCAGCGCAATCACGCCGTTTACTTCTGCGCAATCGGCGGAGCGGGAGCGCTTGCCTGCAAATGCATTACAAGCTGCGAGGTAATCGCATTCCCTGAGCTTGGCTGCGAGAGCGTAAAGAGGCTTTATCTTGACAAGTTCCCGCTTATTGTAACAATTGACGATAAAGGCGGCAATATTTTTGCGGAAGGCCGTAAAAAATATGATAAAAGCAACAAAATTTTGTGATTGACAATATTTTTTATTGACAAAGCAGTAGTTTACTGATATAATTACTTTTAAGGCGAGCGAGGTTTTTTAATGGTTGAGGATGAACAGCTTTTACAATCCATAGCCGAATCTGCCGACAACAGCGAGCGTAATGAAAAAACCTCCGAGCTGTTTTCCCGTTACATAAGGATAATCAGGATAAAGGCAAATAAAATGCACAGCAATACCGTTGAGGCTGACGACCTTGTATCGGAAGGGTTTATCGGACTGCTGAGCGCGATTAGAAATTACAGTCCCGAAAAGGGAAAATTCAGCGCATTTGCCAATGCCTGCATCAACAACAGAATGAAAACGGCGGTCATGAAATCGGACAACAGGCTTGTTTTGTCAGATGATTTTGACTTTGAAGAAATTGAGGACGACAATGTTTCAACCGAGGATCTTGTAATCCGTAAGGAACAGAACAGCGAAATTTCGGAGAAGCTGGATAAGCTGCTTTCAAAAAGGGAAAAGGAAGTTCTATCGCTTTATATAGGCGCTTGTTCCTATGAGGAAATAGCGGAAAAGCTGAATATCAGCATCAAATCCGTTGATAATGCTCTTTCAAGAGCAAGAAAAAAGTTAAGAGCAGGTTTCTCCTGTTAAATCCGCGGAATGCGGATATATGACCAGGTAGCTTAATTTATCAGAGCGTTGTTTAACAAAGGTGGCGGTGTAAATCCGTCCAAGGTCGGAAAATTTTTTTATACGAGGTAATCAAAATGTACGAAGACAAGACACTTCGCTGCAAGGATTGCGGAGCAGAATTCGTGTTCACAGCCGGCGAACAGGAATTCTATGCTGAAAAAGGTTTCGTAAACGAACCACAGCGCTGCAAGGCTTGCCGTGACGCAAAGAAGAATGCAGGCAGAACAAAGGAAATGTTTGAAGCAACTTGCGCTAACTGCGGCGGTATTGCTAAGGTTCCTTTCAAGCCACGCGATGACAGACCTGTATACTGCAGCGAATGCTTCGCAAAGATGAAGGGTGAATAATTCACCGCACCTCATTGCCTATTTCGCATACTCAGAACCGTTAAACGACGTTTGGTATTCAAAAGAACAATGAAAAAGGACCGCGCGTTTCAGCTTATGCTGAATCGGGCGGTCTTTTCTTGTCAGTTTGGTTTTTTCTCCTCAAAATAGTCCTGAGGTTTTTTGCATACGGGGCAGACCATGGGGGCTGATTTTCCTGTGTGAACGTGTCCGCAGTTGCGGCAAACCCATACGGTTTCACCGTCCTTGGTGAAAACCTTGCCCTGCTGAAGCTGTTCAAGGAAGAAGCGGAACCGCGCCTCGTGGCTCTGCTCAATATTTGCTACCATATCGAACAGCTTTGCAATATTGTCAAAGCCCTCGTCCCGTGCTGTTTTGGCAAAATCGGCGTACATATCCGACCACTCGTAGTGCTCGCCGCCTGCTGCATTTTCGAGGGCTTTCGCCGTACTTGCGGGGATTCCCTCGGATACAAGGGAGAGCCACAGCTCTGCGTGGGCTTTTTCGTTGGCGGCTGTCATATCAAAGATGTCGCCTATCTGCTGATAGCCCTCTTTTCGTGCAATTTCACCGTAGATATTGTATTTTGTACGCGCCTGACTTTCGCCTGAAATGGCTGTTTTCAGGTTTTCGAGAGTTTTTGATCCGTCTAACTGCATAATTAACTCCTTTTGTTTTTTATTATTGTCTGACAAAAAGAGCGAAATATGCAAATCCTCCTATGAAAATCATAGGAGGAGCTTTTTATTCGGGAATAACCTTTATTTCTTTCTTGTAAATTCTTATCATGAACAGCACGCTGACCATAACGGAAACCACTTCTGCAATAGGATATGCCAGCCATACAAGGTCGACATTTCCCGTCAGCGACAGGAGATATGCAACCGGCAGGATTACTACAAGCTGTCTGATTATCGACACAATAAGGCTCATGATTCCGTTGCCGAGAGCCTGGAACATACCTGATGAAATAATGCCGAACGCGGCGAACACGAAGCTTATGCTGATTATTCTGAGAGCGGGCGCGCCCAGTGCGATAAGCTCAGGCGACGGGTTGAACATTGAAAGCAGAATCTCCGGAATAATCTGGCACACAAGCGTTCCCACCACCATTATGGCAACTGCATACATTACAGACAGCTTGAATGTGTGCATAATGCGTTTCCTTTTCCGTGCGCCGTAGTTGTAGGACACAATAGGAATCATACCGTTGTTAAGTCCGAAAACAGGCATGAATACAAAGCTCTGAAGCTTGAAGTAGATGCCTAAAACTGTTGCGGCAGTGGCATTCATACCGATAAGAATGATATTCATGCCAAAGTTAAGTATCGAGGCGATTGAAATCATGATAATTGACGGTATGCCAACTGAGTAAATGTGCTTGATTGCCGCGCCCGATGGGCGGAATTTTCTGAAATCCAGGCTTATTTCGTGGTTTTTCTTTACGTTGCAGATAAGACCTAAAGCTGCGGCGATAATCTGACCGATAACCGTGGCATAAGCCGCGCCTGCAATTCCCATTGCAGGAATACCGAGCCAGCCGAAAATCAGTATAGGGTCAAGCACAATATTGATGACGGCGCCTGTCGCCTGAGTGAACATGGTATACATGGTCTTGCCGGTTGACTGAAGCAGACGCTCGAAAGTAATCTGCATGAACAAACCGAACGACAGTATCAGCACAGGCTGCAGGTAGGCGTTGCCGTAGTCAATGATTGTCTGATAGCCGTTCGCCTGTGAGGTGTAGTATAAATTTGTGAAAAATAATCCCAAAATAAGGAACACAATATAGCTGCAAATGCTGAGGAAAATACCATTTCTGGCAATTTTGTTTGCTTTGTCAAAGTTTTTTTCACCCAACGCCTTGGAAAGCATTGAGTTAATACCGACGCCTGTACCGCTTGCAACCGCTATCATGAAGTTTTGCATAGGGAATGCAAGGGAAACCGCTGTAAGGGCGTCCTCGCATATCCACGAAACGAATATGCTGTCCACAATATTGTAAAGCGCCTGAACCAGCATTGACAGCATCATCGGCACCGACATCGAAACCAGCAGCTTGTTTACGGGCATTACGCCCATTTTATTTTCAGTCTGTACGGGGCTTTGCGCCATTAGTCCTTTCCTCCCTTGAAGTGGGACAGGTAATTTTTAATGACGTCAACCGATTCCTCAATTCCGATTGCGGAGTTTACGCAGAGGTCATAGTTCTGTATTCTGCCCCATTTTCCATAGGCAAAATAGCTGTAATATGATGCCCTGTTCTTGTCCTTCTTCTGTACATAGGAGGCGTAATCCTTTGCCTCTTCCTTGTACTCATTCTTAACGCGTTCGATACGTTTTTCAAGCGGCGCGTGGATAAATACCTTCATTGCGTCCGGATTGTCCTTAAGCACATAGTCGGCGCATCTGCCTACTATAACGCAGCTTTCCTTTGCTGCAAGCTCCTTGATAACGTTTGAGGTTGCAATGAAAACCTGGTCGGAGGCAGGCAGCTCCTGACTTGTCATGTAAAGATTATACAGGAAGCTTACGCTTACCTTTTCGGCGGCTTTTCTTACGAAGTCCTCCGTATAGCCGCTCTTTTTTGCTACAAGCATAATCATTTCACTGTCGTAGAAATTGATTCCAAGCTCCTCGGCAAGCTTTTTGCCAATGGTTCTTCCGCCTGAACCGTATTCTCTTGCGATTGTGATAATTGTGTTGCCCATAATATCATTCCTTTCATTTATGCACAATATGTCTATTATACTATTTTTTTCTCTTTATGTACAGAAAAAATTCATGTCAACATATACAAAAATAATTGATGAAAACACGTCCGTTTCTATCAGTTTCCCGATGAGAGAGCAGCTCTTCTCGGGTCGATGGTAAGCTTTGCCTGCGTAACGGCGCTTAATGCGGAGAAATTTTTCTGGGCAGGCTTTTGCTTGGTTATCATCTGAATGTACAGAGAAACGCTTTTATAGTAAAGCTCTTCGTATGCGCATACAGACGCGCCGCCGATAGGATAGTTCTCATCTGACAGGAAGTATTTTCCGATGTCGATAACGTAGCAGTCGGACGCCTTAACGAAATACTCCTGCCATTCGGAAATGAAATTCTGCCACTGCTGGAGCTGCTGGCGGGAAACGTCGAACTTTTTCATTTTGCCGTCAAAATCGAAATACCTGTCGCGGAGGCTTACGCAGTTAAGTATAATGTTTCCGCCGTACTTCTTTTTAAGCAGCGCCGCAAGCTTGTCGGCAGCGGATTTTATCTGCTCTCTGCGGTCGCTGTCGTACAGGTAGAACGATTTGCAGTCGTTTCTGACGGACATAAAATATCTGCTGAGCTTGATGTAATCGTAAAGCTGGAAGCACTGTCCCTTGTATTCAGCCATTTCGCTGATAAGGTCGAGGAAATCCACAACAATCCATTTCGACGGGCTGTTTGCAATAATGGACGGAGCTTTTCTTTCAAGGGAGTTTTTCATTATGCCGCGGTGCTTTTTGCTGCCGCAGAAGTTGATGCTTGAAGCAAAGATTCCGGGTTCGGTTTCAACCGGCTTGTCAAACGCCCATACAAAGCAGTTGCTGCTGATGTAGTTCTTGACGGCAAGTCTTGCTCCGCATTCAACCGAGCGGTAGGATATATCCGAACCCCATACGTCAACCTCAAGAGGCGCGTTTGCCTTGTTGTAGTTTGCAAGGGCGTGCTTGATTGAGTTAAGGTCGGAAAAGCTGTAAAACGAGCGGATAAGGTCGAAATAGAACGGCAGAGTAGTTCGTGTTATGATGATGCTCGGCACGAGGAGATTGTCAACCATTGTCTGCTCAATTTTGCGGCACACATCGTCAAGCACCCTGAAGTCGTACCTGAACATAAGTGAGTAGTCCATTCCATTATCGTAAAAGCTGTCGTCTGCAACTGATTTCAGAATCATCAATGCCTGTTTAAGAGTTTCGTTTCCGTCAAAATCGTGGCGGATCAGAACCTCAGCAACATTCTTGTAATGAAGCTCCTTGATTTTCAATATATCTGAGGAGTTTTCATACACAAACGTTTTCGAGGTATTTGCAACTATGTAGTCCGCCGCAAAATCGTCAGGCTTAAGCAGCAGATAGTTAAGCTCGTTCTGGATAAGCGAATCATGATAGTACAGCGCTCGTCTGAGCCACAGCCTGTCGTCCTGCTTTGAGAACAGCTTGGATTTGCTGCCTGAAACTATAAGCTGTGTTTTCTTTGCACAGTCCTCGAAAAATGTCTTTTCAAAGGTCATTGCACCCGGCTTTTCGTATGCGGCGGCGTCTGCGAAATAGCTTCCTGCAAGGTCGATTACAACGGGGGAAATTTCGCTGATAAAGAAGTCCTCCATTGACTTTATGGTGCGGTTTACCGACTTGTTGCACATGAGCAGCCTGAGCTTGTTGGCTTTTGCCGAATATACAGGTATTCTTGTGCGGATAACGATTATTTTTTCGGGCGGATAATACTGGGTTATTTTTGACGCAAAGACTTTTAACAGCGGCTTCCACACGTTCTCGTTATCGGGAGCGATAAGCTTTGTGCTGTCGGAAAGCTTATAGAAAAAGCTGGTTTTCAGGAAGTCGGCGCTGCCTGAATAGACCGTGTGATTATAGCTGAGCAGCGGCATTACCGCAGCTTCGGAGAAGTCGAGCATAAGGTAATCGGTAATGTTTTCGGAGATGTACTGCTCGGTGTCCTTTCGTACATCGTGCTGAACGGAGCTGTTTTCAAAGGACTTGCCTGAGTAATCCTCCAGCCCCTTTGCAAACAGGGTAAGAGGGGATATATCTATAACAGACTGGTCGGCGACAACGTTTTCGCAGTCGGAGGTGATTTTTGTAAGCTGATGGGAGCCGATAAGTCTTACGGTGTACCGGCGCTTTTCTTTAACAGCGTCCTTCAGCAGCTTTTCCGTAGGCGGGAGAAAATCGCACAGCCAGCGGCTTTGCAGCTCGCTCAGCTTGTTCAGCGCGGCGGTGCTTACAAGGCGGTGGTTTCTGTACATTGACGGGCTGATTCTGTCGGGAGCCATCTGGCTTATGTTATCGGCGGTGTCAAGATTGTAAAGGAAAACAAGAGGAGAATAAACAAAGCAGTTTGGCTGAAACTCAACCGTATCCGCGCCTGTTTTTCCCGCGAGAGGGAGAACGACCTTGTTAAACGCCTTCTGCATTGCGAAGCTGTCAAGCCCTTTTTCCAAAATTGACAGGAACTCCTGCATAATCGCTTTAAGGTACTTATTGCCTGCGGACGCGCCGTAAACGTCGGGGAAAATATTGTGCGAGTCGGTCCAGCTGAAAAATACGCTGTCAAGGGTTTTCTTTGAAATGCTGGCGTTTGCTCTGATGATTGTGCTTACGGCAATGCCGCCGTTTTCAATTATCGTTTTAAGCTTGAAATACTGACCTACAAGGAAGTAGTTTCCGTCGTTATATGCGGCTTTGATAAGCTTGTTTTCGTTAATATCGCAGTTTTTTTCGGAAAGGCAGACAGCGCTTGACATATTTACAAGAAAGCGTTCGCGGTAGGAAAGAATGTTGTCCTTTGTAACTACCGACTGCTTGTGCTTTCCGAAATCATCATAGTAAACTCTGAACGGGATAGGCGAAAAGTCGGATCTGATGTATCGCCTGTTATAGCGGATAAAGGTCTTGTCGCCCATTACATAGCGGTTTTCTTTCAGCGTATCCCGCATTTCGGTCAAAGCTACCATATAATAATGGGCGTACTTTGAGCTGGTGTCGTAATAATGTCTGAAAAGCTTTGCCGCAACGTAGGACATAAGCTCCTGCATTTCGGGATTTGAAGCGGCAATGGCGCTTTTTATAACGCCGATTCGCTTAAGCAGCACAATTCCGCTGTGTCCTGCGGAAACAGTGTGCTTGTTTATTCTGTATTCGTAATACGGCTTTGAAACATAGCAGAAGCTGCTGACGTAGGAAAAAACGGTAAGCGTCCATGAAATGTACTCAAACTCGCCTGCGGGGAAATGGAACTGCTTGATGAAATCAGCCTTGTAAAGCTTGTTCCAGATACGGAGGGAGTGCTTTACTCCTACGCAGTTTACGAGGAAATCCACGCCGCTGTACTGCTTTTTGTCCTCAAAGACGAAGCGCTGTCCCACGGCATTTTTGCCTGACGGGAGGATTACCTTGTTCTGAGCTGCAACTATCTGGCATTTTGAGTTTTCAGCCTCATCGTAAAGCTCCTTGTACATATAGGGCGGAACTGTGTCATCGCTGTCGCAGAATGCGATATATTCGCCCTCTGCGGCTTTCATTCCCTCGTTTCGCGCGTTGCCCGGACCTTTGTGCTGTAGGGAAATTGCCTTGAAAATGTCCGGATATTTCTTGCAGTAGGCTTCTATTACGGCGGTGGTTCTGCTGCCTGAGCCGTCGTTTACGAGAATTACCTCCAACCCGTCAATCGTCTGTGCTGCAAGGGAGTCAAGGCACCTTGGGAGGTATTGCTCGGAGTTGTAAATCGGCACTATAACCGAAACTTTAATGTTATCCATCATTATTTTCCTTCAGAAGAGCCGCCGAAAACCCGCAGCATATCTTCTATAATCTGTGTTTTGTCTGATTGCTCGGGGTCTGACGGGCGGGAGAACTGTTTTCTGTATTCCTCCAGCTCGTCAAAGTGCATCAGGAAGCTGTAATAAGCGCTTACGTCGTGCTGAATGTCGTCAATTCTGATACGGAAATCATCATGCCTTACGCAGAATGCGCCCACATATTTTTCGGGGGTCTGCATATACATTGCAATTTCAGGGAACATATAGCCGTTCAGCATATGATTTGCGCGTTTGTAAATCGTTTCTATGAAGAATTTCAGGTTGAACTGCGACAGGTAGCTTGCCTCAATGCGGTTGTTTATCAGCCGCTGATACAGGTCGAAGCACGCCATAAGCAGCTCGAGATAGGTGTGATATGTGGTGTTCTGATTGTAAATTCTTGATAGATTTACGTTGACGTTTTTCAGCCCGAAGTTGAAATAACGCTCCTCGGGTTTGTATTTGGTTATCTCGTTTACTGCGTAGCCGATCCAGTGGTCGCGGTATTTCTGATAGCCGTTTTCAATAAAGTAGTCCACCGATTCGCAGGCAGCAGTGAGATAGCGTTCGTCCTTTGTAATTCCGTATGCCTTGGAAAGAGCAAATGTCGCTTCCCCGTCATAGTATACGGTGCGATACTTTTCTTTTCGCTCAAAGGTTTCCGAATCGAGAATGTGGTAGAAGCTGCGATCCTCGCAGCGCATGGTAAGTATTCCGTTGGCAAGACGGCGGATTATTTCGTCGAACCTGCTGCTGTTCATCATTTCGCGGTAGGTTGAAAGGGAAATAATGGCGATTCCGTTGCCCCCAAGCTTTATTTCATTGCTTTTCTGCTCGACAACGTAAGAGGTGTCCCCGTCTTTGTCCTTAATTGAACGTATCAGAAAGTCGGCGGCGCTGTCTATGGAGGCGGCAAGCTCTTTTCTGCCTGTAACGTGATAGTTCATCATCAGCGTCCACAGTGCGCCCGAATGGCGAAGAATGTTGTAGCTTGCAATCGTGCCGTTGTAGATTGGTTTGTAGCCGTAGATGAATTTTCCGTTTTCGCCAAGCATATTGCAGAGATAGTCGGCGGAGGTGCTGATTATCTCCTGAATAAACGGTTTTGTAAGCTGACGTATCACGCGTCTGCCGTAGCTGTCCGCTTCGGGATAGAGCTTATAGAGCTTTTTGTCCTCATCGGAAAAATATGCGGTGCAGGAAAACAGTATTACCTGCTCGGGAAGGGCGTTATAAGACAGCACTCCGCGGTTGCGGAAAAAATTCCGCAGACGGCGTTCATCGAACTTGTGGTTTTTAAAGTCGGTGAAATTCCGCGTGCTGATTTGCTCGCTGAGTATCGCCGCCTCAAAATCGGTATCAAAAGCAACGCCGTGAGTAAAGGTGTTTTTTAGCGAGCTTGCAATAAGACCGTTCAGCTGTTCGACAGAAATAACGGTTGTTTTTGTTACAATGTCTGCTTTCAGCCACATAGGACGGACTGCGTTTTCCGATATGCAGCTTCTTGTCTTTGCGCAGGCATTTTTCCACGCGTCGTCAAGGGATAATCCCGTTCCGCAGAAAACTGCCGCTCTGCTTTTTTTATCGCATACCGACAGAAAAACCGCCTGCTTTTTAATAAGCGAGGTTTTCGCCGATTTATTTAATTCCTGTTCGAGGTAAGGGTCGCCGAATACAAATTTTTTCAGTTCAGCCGCCTTTGTTTCAAATACGGCGGCGCATTGCCTGCCGTTTTCAGAGGACTTGTGCAAAGAACCGTTTGTCATGGTACACCTCCGATTATTTATAATACTATTATAAAACAAGTACACATTTATGTCAATAATTTATGGCATTTGAACAATACAAAGAACTGAATGTATTTTTGTAGATTTTTCCAACAAAAGCATTTCTCATATTGAGTAAGAATTTGGCAAATGTAACCTTGATGTAACCAATGAATATTATAATGTAGCTAAGAATAGATAATTGTGCAATAAGACAAGTTTTCAGTTTAATAATATATCAAACTATTATTGTGACAATGCATTGCCGTTTGCGGGAATGAACGGCAAAGATTTCAATCCGGAGGCTTATTATGGAGATGACAAGTAATAGACGCAAGCTGCTGAGAAAAATACTTGCAGTTGTTTTTGCCATTAACATTGTTTTTTCAAGATTTATTGCAACTCACTTCAGCGTTGCTCAGAATCAGCTGCCATCATACGAAAGCAACGGCTACGCGATTACCGCGGAGGCTGAGTCGCCTTATGCCACGGGTCTGTCGTATTCGTTCTCCAGCTCATATTCAAGCAACAGCATTGCAAACGAGTCGGTTGTAAGCGGAGATTTTGCTTCGTCCGAATACAATGCAGACAGCTATTCAATGCTTGGCGCAGCTGCATCGTTCCATGTGTTTGCTCTTGAAACGGCAAATCTTGCCCATAACACAGGCAACTTTGCCGCAACAGACGTTTATGTAAACGGCGACATCGGTATCAGACACACCGACGACAGAAAGACCTGCTTCTATGCGGCAAACTCATATACAGGAACCCTTAATTGCCGAACAGACTTACTTGTTGTCAATCCGGACAGATATGAAATCATAAGCACAGGCGAAACCTTCCTCAAGGATACATACACAGGAAACACATCAAAGGTTGAACCGAGTATCAAACAGACGGTATATGATAACACAGACGGATTTATTGACCTTAATCAGGAATTTGCCCGACTGACAATGGTATCTCAGGCCTTGTCGGAGATGGCGACCTCTGCTGATGCTGACGGCAACTCGGTTCTCAACGTTAATCCGCAGGCGCTAAGCGCGTCGGTAAATGTCCTTGCAGAGGGAACTACATATGTAAATATTGACGCAAACTTGCTTAATTCGCTCCAGAACGGATTCAACATCAACGGACTTGTGTTCAACGATACAGTTGACAAGATGGACGCAAGCTACGGATTCAAGAATACCAACCAGAAGCTGGTAATCAATGTTGATATGGCAGGCGTAAGAGATTTCAGCCAGAATTTCGACTTAAGAGTTAATGTTCAGAACACATCGGGCTCCGTTCGTATGCTTACCACAAGCGAGGACAGCATTTATTACGGAACAAACATTCTTTGGAATTTCTATGACAGCAGCGCAGAGGACAGTGTTTTCACAGGCTCTGTAAAGACCACAAAACAGATAAGCGGAACATTCCTTGCAGTTGGTGCAAGCTTCACTGCCGGGGCAAACTTGGACGGAAATATGATTGCTAAAAACGTAACAACACAGGGCGAAACACACTATGCACCGGATTGCGGCACCCCGGACATTCCGGGAGATGATGACATCGATACGGATTTAGATACAGATATGGATACTGATAGCGATACCGATACTGACACAGATACGGATACCGACACTGATACAGATACAGACAGCGACACCGATACCGACACAGATACAGATACGGATAGCGATACCGATACTGACACAGACACGGACAGCGACACTGACACGGATACGGATAGCGACACTGATACTGATACAGATACGGATAGCGATACCGATACTGACACAGATACGGATACCGACACTGACACTGACACAGATACGGATAGCGATACCGATACAGACACAGATACAGATACGGACAGCGACACAGATACTGATACTGACACAGATACGGACAGCGACACCGATACTGATACAGATACGGATAGCGATACCGACACTGATACAGATACGGATAGCGACACTGACACAGATACAGACAGCGATACCGATACTGATACTGATACGGACAGCGATACTGACACTGACACAGATACGGACAGCGATACTGACACTGATACAGATACGGACAGCGATACCGACACTGATACAGATACGGATAGCGATACCGACACTGATACAGATACGGACAGCGATACCGACACTGATACAGACACGGATACTGATACAGATACAGATACGGATACGGATAGCGACACTGATACTGACACGGATACGGATAGCGACACTGATACTGACACAGATACCGACACGGATAGCGACACTGACACTGATACTGATACGGACAGCGATACCGATACAGACACAGATACGGATAGCGATACCGATACTGACACCGATACTGATAGCGACACCGATACTGACACTGATACAGATACGGATAGCGATACCGATACAGACACAGATACGGACAGCGATACCGATACCGATACAGATACAGACAGCGATACCGATACAGACACAGATACGGACAGTGATACCGACACTGATACAGATACAGATACAGATACGGATAGCGACACCGATACTGACACAGATACGGACAGCGATACCGACACAGACACGGATAGCGACACCGATACAGATACGGACAGCGATACCGATACTGACACAGATACGGATACTGATACGGACAGTGACACCGATACTGACACGGATACGGACAGCGACACTGACACAGATACAGATACGGACAGCGATACCGATACTGACACAGATACGGACAGTGATACCGACACTGATACAGATACAGATACAGATACAGATACAGATACGGATAGCGACACTGATACTGACACGGATACGGATAGCGACACCGATACTGACACAGATACCGACACGGACAGCGACACTGACACTGATACGGACAGCGATACCGATACTGACACAGATACAGACAGCGATACCGATACTGACACAGATACGGATAGCGATACTGACACTGATACTGATACGGACAGTGACACTGACACAGATACGGATAGCGATACTGATACAGATACGGATAGCGATACCGATACTGACACAGACACGGACAGCGATACCGATACTGATACAGATACGGATAGCGACACTGATACAGATACGGATACGGATAGCGACACTGACACAGACACAGACACGGATAGCGATACCGATACTGACACAGATACGGATAGCGATACTGATACAGATATGGATAGCGATACTGATACAGATACGGATAGCGATACTGATACAGATACGGATAGCGACACTGACACAGATACAGACAGCGATACCGATACTGATACTGATACGGACAGCGATACTGACACAGATACGGATACGGATACTGACACAGATACAGACACGGACAGCGATACCGACACTGATACAGATACGGATAGCGACACCGACACTGACACAGACACGGATAGCGACGCTGATACGGATACAGACAGCGATACCGATACTGACACAGATACGGACACCGATACTGATACAGATACGGACAGCGACACCGACACTGACACAGATACAGACACGGATAGCGATACCGATACTGACACAGATACGGATACAGATACAGATACAGATAGCGACACCGACACCGACACAGATACAGATACAGATACAGATACAGATAGCGACACTGATACTGACACTGACACGGACAGCGATACCGACACTGACACAGATACGGATACGGATACGGACAGCGATACCGACACTGACACAGATACGGATACGGATACGGACAGCGACACTGACACTGATACTGATACGGACAGCGATACCGATACAGACACAGATACGGATACTGACACTGATACTGACACAGATACGGACAGCGATACCGATACTGATACAGATACGGATACGGATAGCGATACTGACACAGATACGGACAGCGATACTGATACCGATACTGACTCAGATGACGATAATGTCCAGCCTGATCCAAAACCGGGTCATCCTGACTTCTTCAACTACAACTTTGTAGGTGATGAAGAACCTGAGGGACAGCCGATTCCGGACGATATTGACGATGATTTGATTATCATTGATGATGGCGGCGTTGCGTTAGGCGAAACTCCGTTCGACTTTATCGATTTTGATGATGTTGACGACGGAAATCCGCATACAGGCGTTGCAGACATAAGCGCAATGGCTGCAATGGGTGGAGTAAGCGCAGGTGTTGCGGCAGCGATACTTGCAATGAGATCAAAGTCCAAGAAAAAAGAAAACGAAGAATAACAGAAATTCCTGCAAGTAAAAGCTTGCAGGAATTTTTAATCAGGAGAAATATGAAAATTATAGTTTTGTCCGATACTCACGGCAATTTTGACAATTTTTACACCATAGTAAACGATAACAGCAATGCTGATATGTTTATTCATCTCGGCGATGGCGAAAACGAATATGAGGATATTCAAAATCTGAATCCCGGTAAGGATTTTTACTATGTGAAGGGAAACAACGATTACGGCTTTTGGACAATGTCGCAGGTAATTTCAATGGGAATCCACAAAGCGTTTGCCACTCACGGACACAGATACAGCGTGCGCGGCGGAACTGACCTCCTTGTAGCAAACGCTGAATCTAACGAATGTGACATTGCACTGTACGGACACACTCATGTAAGCGACATTTCAATGAAAAACGGGGTTTACATCATGAATCCGGGCAGTGCAGACTATAACCGCGACGGCAGACCCGCCTGCTACGGCGTCATTGAAATTAGCGGAAAAGACGTTGAAATGCATATAAAAAACGTCAGATGAGCCTCTGCTTTTTCATCAACAATGCATATTCAAGGGGCATTTCATCGGTAAGCCTATGGATTTCAGCTATAAAAGCTGTCGAGCAAGAAGTGAGCAATATTGCTGAAAAAAGCGTTTAATTTTTGTTTATTCGGTTGCAATTACTAAAAACCAAGTTACAAAACCGTCAAATTGCCAAATATTGATTTTTCACAGTGAAATTGCTTGATTTTGAATAATTTATATGCTATACTGACAGCATAAAAACGATTACACAACGCATTACAACGACTTAAAACGTTTACATGGAGATAATATGAAGATAATAGACTACAAATTTGCCAATTCGCCTATCCCTGGTGGAGGTTTTGTAACCGGGCTGCTGTTTCACGAAAATGAGGACCTGCTTTATGCAAGAACCGATGTAGGCGGCGCGTACAGATATAACAATGAAACTGACAGATGGCAGTCGCTCATGGACAGTGTTGACGGAATAAACACCGAGCTTGCGCGGCCGCTGAGCATTGCCCTTGACGAAAGCGCCGATAATCTGTATATCGCCTGCGGTGAGCATGGGAACGGCTGCTTCGCTGTGTCCAACGACAGGGGAGAAAGCTTCAAGATCATCTCCGTACCTACCCATATTCACGGAAATTCGAGGGGAAGAGGAACCGGCGAGCGTCTGCTTGTCAGCGGAAATAACGTGCTTTTCGGAAGTGTTGGCGAGGGACTTCTTTCCTCGTCTGATATGGGCAAAACGTGGAAAAAAACCGACATAAACGGCGAAAGGGAAATAACCTTTCTTTGGAAAAAGGATAAAATAATTGCAGTGGGAACATCTGGCGAGGCAAATTGCAAGGGTAATGTAAGAGGTCACAGCGTTTATGTTTCCTACAATAGCGGTGCAGATTTTGAACCGCTTAACTATGTTCTTGAAAATTACAGTGAAAAAAGTTCGCTGAACGGCTTTGTAGGTTCACACTGCGGCTTTGACGGCAGGTATCTGTACATTACCTTTGCGGAAAGCGGTCGAATGGATAAGCTGCATTTTTCAACGTATGCCTGCGACAGTGGTATTCTTGTAAACGGCGCTGTAATGCGGTTTGAGCTGACCGACGGCAAATTCGGAGAGGGCGTTGAAGTTACGCCTTTCGGAGAGAAGTGCGGTTTTTCGGGCATCTGCGCAGAGGGGAATGTACTGGTAACGTCAACCGTCTGCCGTAATAAAGGGGACTGCATTTACCTTTCAACCGACTGCGGAGAACACTGGAAAACTATTATGCACGGACTGGACGTTGGAGAATACGACTGGAACGTGCCTTACATGAAGCCTGTGTACAACAATAACGGCAACCTTGTGCATTGGATAAACGATGTGAAAATCAATCCCCACAATCATAATCAGGCATTCTTCACAACGGGAACAGGCGTTTTTTCAACTGACAATCTGCTTGCTGAAACTGTTTTGTGGCGGCCGTGCTGCAGCGGTATTGAAGAAACGGTTCATCTTAATGTATATTCTCCGCCTAAAGGCAGGGTAAAGCTGATTGACATTGTGGGCGATTTGGGCGGATTTGCCTTTGAGGAGCTGAATAAACCCTGCGAAAATTCCTTTTCTGATGAAAAAGGAAATCGCTATATAACCTGTCTGAATGCGGATTATCCGGACAGTAATCCGGACTGTGTTGTCTGCACTCCCCGCGGAAATTGGACAGGACTGACTAAAGGCGGGCTGATTCTTTCAAAGGACAACTGCAAAACGTGGCGGCGTCTTAGCGGTCCCTACGGGCTGACAGATTATATTGACGGACTGCTGAAGGAAATCGAAAAGCCGAACGTAAATTCAGGCTGGGTGGCAGTTTCGGCGGACGGAGGGGCAATCGTCTGGGCGGTGTGCGATACGTGGTTTATGCCTGCTGACGCATTGTGCGTAACCTTTAACGAAGGAAAAAGCTGGCAAAAATCCAATGTGTACGACCTTGACGAAAATATTGTAAGCGGCGGACATTATCTCAAGCCATATTCCGATAGAGTGAACGGCTCGGTGATTTACGGAATCGGCGAAAGGGGCAGACTTTATGTCAGTACCGACTGCGGCTGTAATTTTTACGAGGTTGCTTCGGGGCTGCCTGCTTTTAAGGACGGAAAATACGACCATATTTTCCGCTGCCATGTAACTGCGCATTGCGGAAAAGAGGGAGTTCTGTGGATTGCTATGGGCGACTGCGGACTGTGGAAAATCACCTTTGATTCAGCAAAAAAATCGGCGGAATGCACCTGCGTTGTAAGCGGGTTTGTTTCTGCGGCAGGAATCGGACAGGCTGCTGTCGGTTCTGACTGCGATACTCTTTATATAAGCGGCGTTGTTGACGGCGTATACGGTTTTTACCGTTCTTATGACGGCGGAAAGACGTGGGACAAGTGCGGCGATGGAAAAAAGCTTTTCGGCAGAGTGAATGCAATGTGCGGTGATATGAGGAAATTTGGCAGATTTTATCTTGCCACCGATGGCAGGGGAGTTATTTACGCAGAAGAAAGCTAATAAATAATTTAAGTAAATAAAGGCGAAAATTTAAGTAAATAATTCTCTAAAACCTATTGCAATTCCTTTTCATATGTTTTATAATAAGAGCATGACATCTTACTCGAAAGGAAAACGACCATGCCTACTATTGAAGAATTCAACAAGCGCGTACAGATTGAAACCGAAAAGTACGAAAAGCTGATCACACGCAAAAACAAGAAAACTGACGATTATAACGGCATTTATGACCGTTATGAATATCCGGTTCTCACAGCGGCACACGCCCCGCTTATCTGGAAATATGATTTCAACTATGAAACAAATCCGTATTTCATGGAACGCCTTGGCATCAACGCGGCTCTTAACTCAGGCGCAATCGAGCTAAACGGGAAGTTCTATTTGGTAGTCCGTGTTGAGGGCAATGACAGAAAGTCGTTTTTCGCAGTTGCAGAAAGCGATAACGGAATTGACAACTTCAGATTCTGGGATTATCCCGTTCTTCTCCCCGATACAAATCCCGAAGAAACAAACGTTTACGATATGCGTCTTACAAAGCATGAGGACGGTTGGATTTACGGCGTTTTCTGCTCTGAAAGTAAGGATACGGCGTCAAGCGATTTATCCGCTGCAAACGCACAGGCGGGCATTGTCCGCACAAAGGATTTAAAGACATGGGAAAGACTTCCTAACCTTAAATCAAAATCGCCGCAGCAGAGAAACGTTGTTCTTCACCCTGAATTTGTTGACGGCAAATATGCGTTCTACACGCGTCCGCAGGACGATTTCATTCAGACAGGAAGCGGCGGAGGAGTTTGCTTCGGTCTTGTTGAGGACATCAGCAATCCTGTCATCTGCACAGAAGAAACTGTAATCAGCCCGCGAGTTTACCACACTATTACAGAAGTAAAGAACGGCGCAGGCGCAGTTCCGATTAAAACGCCAAAGGGCTGGATTCACATTGCTCACGGCGTCAGAAATACTGCCGCAGGCTTACGTTATGTAATCTATGTATTCGCAACCGACCTTAACGACCCGTCAAAGCTTATTGCAAGTCCGTCAGGACTGTTTATCGCTCCTCATGGCGGCGAACGCGTAGGCGACGTTTCTAACGTTGTATTCACAAACGGCGCTATTGCAAGAGATAACGGCGATGTTTACATTTACTATGCGTCCTCCGATACAAGAATGCACGTTGCTACAACAACAATTGATAAGCTGATGGATTATACGTTCAATACTCCGTCAGACGCGCTTCGCTCGGTAGACTGCGTAAAGCAGAGATACGAGCTTATTGAAAAGAACTTAAAGCACTTAGGCAAATAATCTGAATCCCCGAAGAAGCGGCAGCAGCCATAAATAAGTAAATCCAGAGAAGAAGCTATATCTTCTCTGGATTTTGTTTTATATTCTGTTCGACAAATGGGAATTTGACGTTATCTTTCATCGGTTATTATATGCTCTATTCCGGAATGCTCTTTGCTGAGATAATCTTTCAAAAAACTTGGAAAAGCCCTATATTTATCTAAATCTTCTATGGGTATCCAATGCATTTCTTCTTTTACCCCATTCGTTGTGCTATTGCTGTTAAGCTCTTGTGTTCCTCTTGGTTTCATCAAGAAATAAAGAGAAATTTCGTGGCAATCTAATCCTTTCAATGTCCCGCTATTCTCACTGAAAAAGTTCTCGTGGATAACTACCAACCTTTCTATTTCATAATGTATTCCCGTTTCTTCAAACACTTCTCGCACTACTGCTTCCTCAGCCGTTTCTCCCATATGAACTCCACCACCTATGGAATACAGGTAGTTTTCATTCTCATTACCCGCAAACAATACACAGCCATTTTCTATTATAATTGCTCCGGCACGATATCGAAACCAACTATTCTCTTTTGTAAAACCGCAATCGTACATCTTCGTATACCTCCGCAAATTCCGATTTTCTCAACAGATAAACAACCCTACAAATGGGCATTTAAAAAATGCCTTTATTATATTTCTTTTGCACTGCAACAATACAGCCAATACCAATACCTATGCCAATAACAAGAATTGCAACAGCGACAATTGCAATCATATCAGAATCATCCAATAAAGTAACGATACCACTAAGCAATGTCGTTGCTGAAAGCACAAACACGGACTTGCCGAAAGCCTTGCCGTATTCCTTCTTATCGGTTACTTTTGTTTGGTGGTAAGAGTGTATCAGCTTTGTATTGCCACTATAAATAATTGCACCGAATACTGCCAAAAGTACTGTTGCTGAAAAAACAATAATAGAATATGTCAACATATATACCTCCATAAATTCCGATTTATCTGTCAGTTAATTATAACACAACTAACGCTAAAATTCAACGACACAAGCAGCTTTGATACTTCTGTATAATTATCATACTAAATCCTCAGAGGTTTGTCAAATAAGCACATAATGTCAGCAAAAGCACAAAATGTAAGTTGACAAACTGACGCTAATGGAATATCATCAATATATAATAACATTTTTACGGAGTTAGCTATGAATAAAAAACAGCTTTGGAACAGCGGCTGGCAGTTTGCCAAAACCGCTCCCGATACGGATATTTCACAGGTGGACGGCTTTGCCTTTGCAAACGTGGATTTACCGCACGACTGGCTTATCTGCAACGCAAAGGATTTGTACGAAAGCTCTTTTGGCTGGTATAAAAAAACATTCTATGTAAGCGAAAAGGCAAGCCGCCGAGTTTACTTCGAGGGAGTATATCAGGACTGCACAGTTTATGTGAACAGAAAAGAGTGCTTTAACTGGAAGTACGGCTATTCGTCGTTTGAGGCGGATATTTCTGATTTTGTCACGGCAGGCATTAACGAAATCATTGTTCTTGCGCGGCACATCAGTCCTAATTCCCGCTGGTATTCGGGCGCAGGAATTTACCGCAGCGTGTGGCTGTACGAAAATGATTCAGCCTATATCGAAAGCGACAGCCTGTATTTTACCGCTAAAAAGCATGAAAGCGGCTGGGACTGCACCGTTTCCTGCACGGTCAGCAACGCGGTTGACTGTACATTAAGGCTTGCAGTGGACGGAATTTGTTCGGAAGATGTCGAAATACACATAGGCGATACCGAAATTACTCACAGCTTCACTGTTCACAATGTTGAGGAGTGGAGCACGGATAATCCTGCGCTTTATCGTCTTAGCGCTGCCCTTGTAAAGGACGGCGGAGTCATTGACGAAAAGCAGTGCAGGGTCGGCTTCAGGGAAATCGCCTTTGATAAGGATAAGGGCTTTTTCCTTAACGGAAAGCAGGTCAAGCTGCACGGAGTTTGTCTGCATCATGATTTAGGCTGTCTTGGAGCGGCGGTGAACCGCGATGAAATCAAGCGACGTCTGCTGATTATGAAAGAAATGGGCGTAAACGCGGTGCGCACTTCTCATAATATGCCTGCTGTGGAAATGATGGAGCTGTGCGACGAGCTGGGAGTACTGGTTGACAGCGAGGCGTTCGATATATGGGAGCGCTCAAAGACGGAGTACGACTATGCACGTTTCTTTGACGACTGGTACAAGAAAGACGTTAAGTCTTGGGTATGCCGCGACAGAAATCACCCGTCGCTGATTATGTGGAGCATTGGCAACGAAATTTACGATACTCATGTTTCCGAGCGGGGGCATGAAGTTACAAAAATGCTTGTCGATGAGGTGAGAAAGCACGATAGCAGGCGCAGCGGATTTGTAACTTTCGGTTCGAACTATCTTGAGTGGGATAATACGCAAAAGTGCGCAGAGCTGCTTGACGTTGTTGGATATAACTACGGCGAGAGGCTTTATAAAAAGCACAGCGGCAAATACGGCTGGAAAATTTACGGCAGTGAAACAACAGCGGGCGTTAAAAGCCGCGGCGTTTATCACTTCCCATATTCGTCGGTTTTCCTGACTCATGATGATAAGCAGTGTTCATCGTTGGGCAACTGCCGCGGCGGCAACGGCGCAGAAACAGCGTGGAATGTGCTGAAAATCGATCTTGATACCGAGCTGTGCGCAGGTATGTTTATCTGGACGGGAATTGACTACATAGGCGAGCCTACGCCGTATTTTACAAAGAACTCCTACTATGGACAGGCTGACACCGCAGGCATAAAAAAAGACAGCTTTTATCTCTATCAGGCGGCATGGACGGATAAGCCCGTTCTTCATCTGCTGCCGTATTGGGATTTTAACGAGGGACAGCTTATAGATATATGCGCTTATACTAACCTTGAGGAGGCGGAGCTTTTTGTAAACGGCAAATCATGCGGAGTAAAAAAGGCTGAAAAATGGCAGATCCGTTGGAAAACAGAATATCACAGGGGCGAAATAAAGGTTGTCGGAAGAACAGGAACAGGCGAGATAATCGAGGATTCCCACCGCTCCTTTGGGGAAAGCGCCGAGATAGTTTTGAAATGCGACAAGACAGCTATTCCCGCTGACGGAAGGTCGCTGGCGGTTGTTGAAATATCCACCGTTGACCAAAGCGGCAATCCTGTTGAAAATGCCCGCGACAGAATAAGCGTATCAGTATCGGGCGGCAGGCTTATCGGTATGGATAACGGCGACAGCACTGACACAGACAGCTACAAGTGCAGCTCCCGCAAGCTGTTTTCGGGAAAGGCGGCTGCTTATATTGCAGCGTCTGACTATGTTGGCGACATTGTTATAGGAGCCGAGGGAACAGGGCTTAAGTCGGCTGAGCTTTTAATAAAGGCGGAAAAGGCAGACGTAATCGAAGGCACAGCATTTACCGAAAACGTTGTCGGAAACGAAAACGCCGCCGAAGTTCCTGTCAGAAAAATCGTTCTTGGAGGAAATGACAGCCGCAGGCTTACTCCTGATAATCCCGCTGTATTCATCAGTGCTGAAATACTTCCGCATAATGCCACATACGATGACCTTACCTGGAGCGTTGTTACCGACAGCGGAATTGCTACCAATACCGCTGAGGCTGCCGTCAAGGACGGCGGAGCTGAAATTGCCGCAAAAGGGGACGGAAATTTCCGTCTGCGCTGCTCATGCTTTAACGGGAAGCCTTATCCTGAGGTAATTTCCGAGCTGGAGTTTTCCTGCGAGGGATTCGGACTTGCAGGTCTTAATCCATACGAGTTTGTTTTTGCAAGCCTGTACAGAGATGCGCCTGCTCCTCTTGACGAGGTTTCGGGCGGCGGGGTTTCCATTGAAAAGAACAGGAACAGAATTGGCTTTACATCGGTTGATTTTGGTTCCTGCGGCAGTAAAAGGCTTACGGTAAGCCTTATTCACTGGTTCTCGGGCGAGCCGATAAGCTTCCGCGTTTATGATGGCGGCAAGCTGCTTGGAGAGTATGTTTATAAGCAGGAATTCCTTTGGCAGACATACAAAAAGCAGAGCTACGACCTGCCGTACAGACTGCGCGGAATTCACGACATTTACTTTGAATTTGAAAAAAAGGACAATATGCTGCATTTTGGAGGATTTGAGTTTACGCCGTGCGAAAAGGCATACGAGAAGCTTTACGCAGGAGAAAACGACCTTATTCACGGCGACAGCTACGAGATAAGCGGCAATGAAATTCACCGTATCGGCAACAATGTTTACATTGATTTTGACGATATGGACTTTACAAGGGGCGCTTCCTCAATAACAATTATCGGAAAAACTCATCATGATAACGATTCAATCCATGTTCATTTTATAGGAGAAAATGGCAGTATAATTCGCGAAATTGTTGAGTTTCCATACAGCGAGGACGTAACGTCGGTTACTTATCCGCTCAGCGGTATAAGCGGCAGAACGACGGTGAAGTTTACATTCCTTCCCGGATGCGATTTTGACTTTGCAGCCTTTGAGATAAAGCCGTAATGAAATGGATTTTTTGACAGTTTGAGCCGCTTATCATAAGCGGTTTCAGCCTGTCGAAAAAGTCAAATTTAAAGTTTAGGTCAAGCCTTTTCAAAGGCTTGCAGGTTCTTAGGGCAGCGCCCTAAGCCGA
>CAKSIR010000002.1 GCA_934462775.1 uncultured Ruminiclostridium sp. | reverse complement strand
GGGAGTTTTTTTCATTCATCTGCTTTATAACATAATTGCACACGCTGTTCCTCACAAACGCCTTGTCATCGCCGCTGAACCCATGACCGCCGCCTTTGATAACCGTTAACGACGAATTCTCATATGCTTCCCTTACCCGCTTTGCATAGGAAATATCAACTATCCCATCACAGTCGCCGTGATATATCAGAACAGGCTTTTTAAAGGCGCTTATATGCTTGTACACATCGTACCGCGGAACTCCGTCGTAATACTTCTTTGACAGCATCATATCGCCCATAAAGCTGAACGGCTCTGCCATTTCATCGGGATTTTTTGAGAGCCACTGGTCTGGAATACAAAAAGCAGGATAGATTAAAAAAAGTCCTGCAAACCGTTTTGGCATTTCCGCACTTGTCAGCGCGGCAACAAATCCGCCCTGACTCTCGCCGTAAAGGTATATCTGCGTTTTGTCTGCCTGGGGCAGTCCGCAAATCATATCAATTACATGGCGAAGATTATCCTGCTCAGTTTCTATGCTCATGTCAACGGATTTCCCGCTGCTTTGGGAGCGGATTCCTCCGCCGCAGTAGTCAAAGGTGTAGGCAATAATGCCGTGTTCGGCATAGTTTATTGCTATATCCTCCATATCGTCGCCTTTGCTGTTGAAGCCATGGCTGCATATTACCGCAGGGCAGATTTTGCCGCCGTCCTGCGGCACATAAAGCTTTCCGAATATATCGTTTTCACCGTAAATGCAGTGAAGTTCCTCTTTTTTATAATTCATGGCAGCTCCTTTGCTTTTTGTTTTATCATATATCATATTGCCCTCGTTGTCAACCTTTTAAAAAATTAGTTTTCCTATTCCCAATGCAACTAAAACAATGCCGCTGATTATATTCCAGCAGGAGTTGTCGCCGGACAGTCTGCGTCCTATCAGTGCGCCTATCTGAACAGCAAAAATAGTCATTGCCAGCGATATAATCATTATCAGCATGAAGCTTGCGCCTGCAATGCCTGTGCCTATTCCCGCAGCCAGTCCGTCAACTGACAGCGAAACCGAAAACAGCAGCGTTTCCTTAACGGACATATCCCTCACGCTTACCTCTTCGTTGCAGTCCAGCATTTTCCAGAAGCCAAGCAGGCACATAATTCCGCAGCCTATCAGCTTTGTAATTTCCGCACTGATAAACTGAGCGATAAAGCCCCCTGCAAACACCGATACGGCAAGGAAAGCCGTGCATATAACGCTGATAATCACTACCGAACGAATCCGTATTTTCACTCCCGCCGCGCCGTAGCACATTGAAACAACCAACGCGTCTGCCGAAAGCGCCGCCGACAAAAGAACCGCCTCAATTAAATCCGTCATATAAAAATCCCCCTGTGACATTGTATGCCGCAAGGGGAATTTTGTTATTTTTCGTCTTTCCACCAAAGCTGATGAGCCTTTGTGGATTCATCGCCGTTGATATGCTCGCACGAGTTTTCGAAAACCACCTTTGGAGTAAGGTTATCGTCAAACTCGTAGCAGTTTATGGCTGTATTGTCGCACCACAGCATTTCGTCAATGCGCTCGACAGGCAATCCGTGTGCGAAGCAGGAAAAAATCCTGATTGCCCCGCCGTGGGAAAACAGACCGATTGTCTTGCCCTTGTTTTCGGAAACAATGCGGAGAACCGTATCCTTCATTCGTTTATAAACATCGCGGACGGATTCGCCGTGAGGTGCCTGAAAGTTGCAGAAATCGGTTTTCCACTTCTTGTTTTCCTCAGGGAAAAGGTCGTCCAGCTTGTCCCACCTGTGACCCTCCATGTCGCCTCCGTTGATTTCCATAATGCCTGTTTCCTTATGTATAGGCAGGCTGTGGTATCTGTTTACCGCCTCTGCCGTTTTGTATGCACGCTTTAGCGGCGACGCATAAATCACATCAAATGGAATATCCTTGCAGCGTTCCGCAAGCTTGTCAAGCTGAAGCTGACCTTTCGGAGTAACATCGCCGTCGTAATGTCCCTGGAAAATTTCGGTAATATTGCCCTCTGATTCGCAGTGTCTTATGAGATAAACCGTTGTTACCATGGCTGCACCTTTCCGACAATTTCGGACAAGCTGTCGATTTTGTTTGCCGTCATGTATTCCTCAATGCCGTCAATTACCTTTATGGGCGCATAAGGGTCGTTGAAAATTGCCGTGCCTATCTGAATTGCCTTTGCGCCCGCAAGCATCATTTCAATTGCGTCGTTGGCTGTTGCAATTCCGCCCATACCCACAACGTCAATGTTCACCGCGTTTGCGACCTGCCATACCATTCTCACTGCAACAGGGAAAATTGCAGGACCTGAAAGACCGCCTACATTATTGTGCAAAATAGGTCTGCGTGTGCGGGTGTCAATTCTCATGCCGAGAAGCGTATTTATCAGCGAAACGCAGTCAGCCCCCTCGCTTTCAACCGCTTTTGCAATGTCAACAATATTAGTAACGTTAGGAGTAAGCTTTACCATAATCGGTTTCTTTGTTGCAGCTCTCACCGCCTTTGTAACCGAAGCCGCGCCCTCGCAGGTAACGCCCCACGTTGCGCCGCCCTGCTTTACGTTAGGGCAGGAAATGTTCAGCTCTATCATATCAACGTCCGTTGAGTCAAGCTTTGCGCAGGTCTGCACATAATCGTCAAGAGTTGCGCCGGCAACATTTGCAATAATGACATTGCCTTCTTTTTTCAGCACGGGCAGGTAGTCGTTTATAAACTTATCGATTCCGGGATTCTGAAGTCCGACCGAGTTCAGGATTCCCGACGGTGTTTCGGCGATTCGAGGCGGAACGTTGCCGTCCTTAGGATTGATGGTTGTTCCCTTGCAGGAAATACCGCCAAGCTTTTTCAGCGGATAAAGGTCGGTATAATCAAAACCGAAGCCGTAGGTTCCCGACGCAGCAATTACAGGGTTCGGGAATTTAACCCCCGCAACCGTTACAGATAAATCCTTAGCCATTACAGTACAACCTCCTCGCCCTTAAATACAGGACCGTCCTTGCACACTCGCAGAACGACTTCCCTGCCGTCACGCTTAACCTTGCAGGCGCAAACTACGCAGGCGCCAACGCCGCAGCCCATTCTCTGCTCAAGGGAAACCTCGCTTGGAACGCCGAATTCCTCCGACGCAGCAATAATCGCCCTTAGCATTGGCTCCGGACCGCAGGCATAAATCATCGCAACGTCGCCCTTTGCAAGCTCCTCACGGAGAGGCTCGGTTACAACGCCTTTTCTGCCGATACTGCCGTCATCGGTGCAGGTTATGACATTTACTCCCGATATTGTAAAATCATTGGCAAGAATGATTTTGTCGTAGCTTCTGAAACCTAAAATCGCAGTTGCCTGCTTTCCGTACTGCTTTGCAACACTGTACAGCGGCGGAACTCCGATACCGCCTCCGACAACAATGATTCTCTTGCCATCGGGAAGCTCCACAGGGGTGAATCCGTTGCCTAAAGGGGCAATCATGTCAATGTTGTCACCAACGTTGATGTCGGAAATTCTGTCCGTGCCTGCTCCTCTGATTTCAAACACAATGCGTATTGTGCCGGCTTTCTTGTTGATGTCGCAAATGGAAATAGGGCGGCGGAGGGTATAGCCCTCAACCTTTATATGCACGAACTGTCCGCTTTTTGCAATTTCCGCAACCTCCGGACAGTGTATCGTGAAGGAAAAAATCCCTGCCGAAATGGCAGTTTTTTCAATAACCGGATAAGCGGCGCATTTATATGCCATAATAATATCCTTTCTTTATTGCTCGATTATCTGATGCTTTTTCTCCTCTTTTTCTTCTATGGTCTGTAAAGCCTGAATACGCTTTTTGCTGAATAGAAGAATAAGCAGAATTACAACTATATCGCACGGAATCTGCACGCTGATAAGGTCGTTGGTCTGGAACATAATCAGCTGCTGATGAATGTACATAAACTCAAACACTGCAAAAAGCGCAATAAATCTCACGCAGCAAATTGCGGTGGCGATTATGTCATAGTATTTCTGGGCGGTCGCCTCTGTGATTTTGTACTTCTTTGGTACCTTTCTGTTCGTAAATGTAAGCAAAACGGACAATCCGCACAGAATAACTCCCAGTATTGGCCATATAAGCGTCGGCCACCACTGAACATAATTTACCTGTACGCTGCTTGAAACCAGCAGCGCATTTGTATTGTCTATTTCGTTCTTGAACTGGAATGTAAGCTGAAACAGCAGAATTACCATAAGCAGAGAGAATGCGTCAACAATCATCTGCGGAATTTTATAGTTGCGTTTCACCTTGATGTTATCTACTTTCATAATACTCCTTTGTTACGCCTCGCCCAGCATTTAAACAGCCATACTCCGTATGGTATGTCAGAAGCCCCTTAGCGCACCTTTGTACGCCTGACGGGGCTTCTGACTTGTCTGCGTGTGTTTCCCGACTTTGATATTGCTTTAAGAAATCACTGTTTAAATCTTTGTAATATCCACCATTTCAACATCGTTGATTGTCTTGTTCATTTCAAGGCAGGTAGCCAGCGCGTTGGCTGTATCGATGGAGGTCAGGCAGGCGATAGAACGCTCAACGGTCTTTCTTCTCATCTTTACGCTGTCGCGGGCAGGGTCGCGGCCTGTTTCGGAGGTTGAAATAACGTAGTTTATCTTGCCGCTTTCAAGCAGACTGATAACGTTCGGTTCCTTGTTCTCGTTAAGTCTGTATGTGAAGTTGGTTGCAATCATGTTTCTGTTGAGCAGCGATGCTGTGCCGCTTGTTGCATAAATGTCAAAGCCGAGAGCTTCAAACCTGCTTGCAACATCAATGATTTCAGACTTATCGTGGTCGCGTACCGAGATTAAAACTCCGCCCTTGTGCTCCATCTTGAAGCCTGCCGCAACGAGTCCCTTGAAGAGAGCTTCCTCAAAGGTCTTGGCAATGCCGAGGCACTCGCCTGTTGACTTCATCTCAGGTCCTAACTGAGTATCAACGTCGTGAAGCTTTTCAAAGCTGAATACAGGAACCTTAACCGCAACGTAATTTCCGACAGGGTAAAGACCGCTCTTAAAGCCCTGCTCCTTAAGCGTCTGACCCATGAGAATTTTTGTTGCAATATCAACCATCTGAACGCCTGTTACCTTGCTGATGTAAGGAACGGTTCTCGATGAACGCGGATTTACTTCGATTACATAAACCTGATGATCATAAACAACATACTGAATGTTTACAAGACCGATTACGTTAAGTGCCTTTGCAAGGCGCTCTGTATAGGTGATGATAACCTTCTTGATACGCTCCGAAAGGGTCTGAGCGGGATATACTGAAATCGAGTCGCCGGAATGGATACCTGCGCGCTCAATATGCTCCATAATGCCGGGAATAAGGAAATCGGTGCCGTCGCATATTGCGTCAACCTCAACCTCCGTACCCATAAGGTACTTATCGATAAGAACAGGGTTTTCCAGCTTTGTAGCTGTAATTATGTTCATGTATTCGGTAACGTCGCTGTCGCAGTGAGCGATTATCATGTTCTGACCGCCGAGAACGTAGGACGGACGGAGAAGAACAGGATAGCCCAGCTTCCTTGCAACAACCAGAGCTTCCTCTGTTGTGAATACCGTTTCGCCGGCAGGACGCGGAATGTCGCACTTTTCAAGCAGCTCGTCAAACAGCTCTCTGTCCTCTGCGGCATCAATACTTTCAGCAGATGTGCCGAGAATGTTTGCGCCGATTTCCTGCAAATGCTTAGTCAGCTTGATAGCTGTCTGACCGCCGAACTGAACGACAACGCCGTCAGGCTTTTCGGTAGCGATAAGGGCATCAACGTCCTCAAATGTCAGCGGATCGAAATAAAGTCTGTCGCCTGTGTCGAAGTCGGTTGAAACCGTTTCGGGGTTGTTGTTGCAGAGAATAGCCTCGCAGCCAAGCTCCTTAAGCGCCCATACGCAGTGAACGGAACAGTAATCGAACTCGATACCCTGACCGATTCTGATAGGACCTGAACCGAAAACGAGAATTTTCTTCTTGTCGCTTGGGTGCTGCTCAATAAATTCAGCAGCTTCGTTTTCCTCGTCAAATGTTGAGTAGAAATAAGGCGTGTCCGCGCTGAACTCTGCCGCACAGGTATCAACCATCTTGTAAACGGCGGTTTTCTTTTCAATGCCCTTGTCGGCAAGCTTCTGACCCGAAATATTCTCGATTGTCTTGTCAAGGTAGCAATACTGCTTTGCAGTGTTGTACTTTTCCTGCGTAAGCTCGCCGTCTGCAAGCCACTTTTCAAGCTTGACAAGGTTGTTCAGCTTTTCGATAAACCAGTTGTCAATCTTAGTGATTTCGTGGATTCTGTCAACGGAAATGCCGCGCTTGAGAGCCTCGAATACGCAGAATGAGCGGTCAACGTCAACGTCATACAGCTTCTTTTCAACTTCCTCGTCGGTAAGCTTTGTGAACTGCTTCTTCGTCATTGTATCCATGCCAAGCTCGATTGAGCGTACAGCCTTCATCATTGCAGCTTCAAAGCTTGTGCCGATTGCCATGATTTCGCCTGTTGCCTTCATCTGTGTGCCAAGAGTTTTCTTAGCGTAAACGAACTTATCGAAGGGCCACTTCGGGAACTTTACAACAAGGTAGTCCAGCGCAGGCTCAAAGCAAGCGTAGGTCTTGCCTGTTACCTGATTTACGATTTCGTCTAAGCTGTAACCGATAGCGATTCTTGTTGCAACCTTTGCAATCGGGTATCCCGTTGCCTTTGAAGCAAGGGCTGACGAACGCGATACACGGGGATTAACCTCGATTACCGCATACTCAAAAGATGTCGGATGAAGCGCGAACTGACAGTTGCAGCCTCCCTCTACTTTCAGCGCCTGAATAATGTTCAGGGCAGCTGTTCTGAGCATCTGGTATTCCTTATCGGAAAGCGTAACGGCAGGAGCAACAACGATACTGTCGCCTGTGTGAACGCCGACAGGGTCGAAGTTTTCCATTGAGCAGACGGTGATTACATTGCCCTTTGCGTCACGGATAACCTCAAACTCGATTTCCTTCCAGCCTGAGATGCACTTTTCAACAAGTATCTGATGAATTGGGGAAAGGCGAAGTCCGTTGGTTGCAATTTCGTGCAGCTCGTCTGCGTTATTTGCAATACCGCCGCCTGTACCGCCCAGTGTAAACGCAGGACGAACGATTACAGGATAGCCGATAACATTGTTTGCAAAATCCATAGCGTCGTCGAGGGTTTCAACAACCTTTGACGGAATGCATGGCTCGCCGATGGCCTCCATTGTATCCTTGAACGCCTGTCTGTCCTCTGCCTTGTGGATCGTTTCGGGATTTGCGCCAAGCAGCTTTACATTGTGCGAAGCGAGGAAGCCCTCCTCGGCAAGCTGCATTGAAAGCGTAAGTCCTGTCTGACCGCCGAGGGTCGAAAGAATGGAGTCGGGCTTTTCAATTTCGATAATTCTCTTGATGCAGTCAAGCGTCAGCGGCTCAATATAGATTTTATCAGCCATGTGCTTGTCTGTCATAATAGTTGCAGGGTTGGAGTTTACAAGTACAACTTCAAGACCTTCCTGCTTAAGCGCGCGGCAGGCCTGTGCGCCTGCGTAGTCAAATTCGGCTGCCTGTCCGATTACGATAGGACCTGAGCCGATCATCAGGACCTTCTTTATATCACTTCTCAGTGGCATTACTTGTTTCCTCCTTTGGTCTGCATAAGCTCGATGAACTCGTCAAATAAATAAGCTGTGTCCTGTGGGCCGCCGCAAGCCTCAGGGTGGAACTGAACCGTGAATGCGGGTGCGTTTGTGTACTTGACGCCCTCGCAGGTCTTGTCGTTGCCGTTGACGTGGCTTACCTTGCCTACCTCGGCAGGAACTGTGTCGCTGACAACCGCGTAGCCGTGATTCTGTGATGTGATGTACGTTCTGTCGCGGTCAAGGTCGGTAACAGGCTGATTTCCGCCTCTGTGACCGTATTTCAGCTTTACCGTCTTAGCGCCGTTTGCAAGTGCGAGGAGCTGATGTCCGAGGCAGATTCCGAATGTCGGTATCTGTGCAGGAATAAGATTGCGGAGGGTTTCAATTGATTCAGGGTTGTCGGTCGGATCTCCCGGGCCGTTGGAAAGCATGATTCCGTCCGGATTCAACGCCTTGATTTCATCGGCGGTTGAATTCCACGGCATTACCGTTACATTGCAGCCGCGCTTTTCAAGCTCGCGTCTGATGTTGTACTTGTAGCCGTAGTCAATAAGTGCAACGTTGAATCTCGGATTTTCAGCGTCATGCCTTTCGGGCTTTTCAACGCTTACCTTCGGTACAACCTTGCCCACTGTATAAGCCTTGATTTCGGCAAGCGCCTTTTCTTTGTCAAATTCATCGGTTGTAATCATGCCGTTCATAACGCCTGTTTCACGGATAATTCTTGTAAGACGTCTTGTATCAATGTCGTAAAGACCGATAATTCCGTGCTTTTTGAGAAATTCGTCAATTGTGTACCGGCAACGGAAGTTTGACGGCTTTTCGCACCATTCCCTTACAATATATCCGCTTACAACGCTTCCCTTTGATTCATAGTCGCAGTCGTTTGTACCGTAGTTGCCGATAAGCGGGAAAGTCTGTGTAACAATCTGTCCGCAGTAGCTCGGGTCAGAAAGCGTTTCCTCATAGCCCGTCATTGCTGTTGTAAATACAATTTCACCGATAACAGAGCCTTCCTTGCCAAAGCTCTTTCCTGTGAAAACAGTACCGTCAGCCAAGATTAAGTATGCTTTTTTTGCAGTTCCGAAATCCATTTTGCCCTCCAAATAACTCTTTTTTATGTATATGTCCGTGTGATTACGGAAGCTTTATTTCTCCTACAAAGCTCATAATTTCATCTCTCATGCGTATTGCCTCGCGGTAAGCTGCGCCTGCATAATCGCGCTCATCACAGCCTTCCTTCTTGTACGCGCACATAATTCCTCTTGAGCTGTTTACGATTCCGCCAAGACCGTTGCTGTCAAACGCTCCCGCAATGTCCTTAGCGGAGGCACCCTGAGCGCCGTAACCCGGAATAAGGAAGAATGTGTGCGGCAGCTTTGCGCGCAGCTCCTTAATCTGCTCAGGATAGGTTGCTCCTACAACCGCGCCAACGCCTGAGTAGCCGTACTTGCCCATGAGGTCCTTGCCCCATTCCTCGCACATTTTGCCCATTGTTTCATATACCGTAACGCCGTCTATAAGCTTGTCCTGAAGCTCGCCCGACGATGGATTCGATGTCTTTACCAGTACGAAAATGCCCTTGTTGTATTCGCTGCAAACCTTGATCAAGGGCTTGATTCCGTCGCTTCCGAGATAGCCGTTTACCGTAAGAGCGTCGCCCAGGAAAGGACAATACTCGTTTTCGCCAACCTTGACTTTTCCGAGGTGCGCTGTTGCGTAAGCCTCCATTGTTGTGCCGATGTCGTTGCGCTTACCGTCTGTAATAACCAGCATACCGCGCTTCTTTGCGTATTCCTGGGTCTTGTACAGCGTCTTTACGCCAGCCGTACCGTACATTTCGTAATAAGCAGCCTGCGGCTTGATTGCAGGAACAACCTCGTGCAGCGCGTCAATAAGTCCCTTATTAAATTCAAGCAGAGCCTTTGCAGCGCCCTTTAAGGTTTCGCCGTACTTTTCAAAGTTCTTCTTTAGAATATATTCAGGTACATAATCCAGCTTCGGATCAAGACCTGCTACTGTTGGATTCTGTGTTTTTGCGATGCTTGCCATTAAAGCGTCAAGTGACATAACATTTACCTTACCTTTCTTTGTCCATCAGTCCTCAAATACTACTTTGCCGTCTACTATTGTATATTTAACCTTACCCTTGAGGGTCATTCCCTTAAAGCAGGTATTTTTTGATTTTGAATGAAGCTTCTGCGGGTCAACAACCCATTCCTCATTAAGGTCAACAACCGCAATGTCAGCCGTGTCGCCTATTCCCAGCGTTCCGCCGTCAATTCCAAGAATGGTTCGCGGATTTACGCACATAACCCTCACAATCTGAGCAAGCGTCATTTTCCCTGTATGGTAAAGCTGTGTAAGCGTTGCGGCAAGCGATGTTTCCAGTCCCACAACGCCGTTTGGCGCTTTCTCAAAATCAGCCTTTTCTTCAGCCGCATGGGGAGCATGGTCGGTAACGATACAGTCAATGGTCCCGTCGCAGACTGCCTCGGTTATTGCGTCCACATCGTCAGCTTCACGGAGAGGCGGATTCATTCTGTAATCAGCGTCCCTTGTTCTCAGGCATTCATCGGTAAGCGTGAAATAATGCGGAGCGGTTTCGCTTGTGACCATTACGCCGTAACGTACTGCGCTTCTTATATAGTTCACAACTTCCTTTGTTGAAACGTGAGCAATGTGAATCGGAACATTCATATCGCCCGCAAGCACGATTTCTCTTGCGGATATTGTGTTTTCACTGGAACGGCTCATGCCCTTTACGCCAAGCTCTTTCGAAACCCTGCCAAGGTTCATTATGCCGCCGTTGATTATTTCAAGGTCCTCGCAGTGGGAAATAACCTTAAGTCCCGCGTAATGAGCCTTTACCATTGCTTCCGCCATCATGCGCGCACTTTTAACAGGACGTCCGTCATCTGAAACGGCAACGCAGCCTGCTTTTTTCAGCGCGTCGTAATCGCTGAGCTGTTCGCCTGCAAGCCCGTTGGTTATCGAACCCACAGGATAAACCTTGACCTTTGACTTTTTAGCTTTGTCAAGAATATATTTAATCGTTTCTGCATTATCGCAGACAGGCTTTGTGTTTGGCATACAGGCAACCGCCGTTACACCGCCTGCAACCGCCGCGTCGCCGCCTGTTATGATGTCCTCTTTATAGGTCTGTCCCGGGTCGCGGAAATGAACGTGCATATCGCAAAGTCCGGGTATAACCGTCTTTCCCGTGCAGTCAATAATGCGGTCGGCATTGATATTCAGGTTTTCGCCAAGCGCCTTGACCTTGCCGTTTTCAATAAATAGATCCAGCTTTTTGTCAACGCTGTTTATGCAGTCGACAACCCGTCCGTTTTTGAGTAAAAGAGTCATTTCGTATTCTCCGTAAACATGAATCCCTATTTTGCTATATTCAATTTATTATACTATATTTTGAACAAATATTCAAGATAATTCTTCATTTTTTGACAACACAAATGTAGGACATAAATCGGCATTATTTTGTAAGCATTTAACAAATATCACCGATTTATGTACCACCGAAAACTAAGTTATGTGCAGACGCAGACTCTCCTGCTGTCCTCAGAGCGTATTGCGATTACCGCCCCTCTGATTAGGTATGCCGCAGGGTCGCCCAGCGGACTTTTTTGCAGACACTCTATTTTCGTCCCCTCAATAAGCCCAATGTCAAGAAGCCTTCTTCTCATGCTTCCCTCTATATTAAGCTGAACCACTCGGGCAGTGTCGCCGATTTCCATATCATTCATCGTATGCATAAAATCAGACCTTTCATTTATTCTGGATTAGCTCCAATAACAGTATATGTCGAATTATGCCAAAGCGTGCAGGAAATTTTAAAATGAATAATATACATTTTCAAGCGAATATTCAGTATTTACACAGCCGTAAAAAAACCACCTCGAAAGGTGGTTTTAATAATTACTTGCCTAAAGCGGATTTTGTAACGGCAACTATATTGTCCGCGCAAAGACCAAATTCCTTGAGCAATGCAACAGCAGGGCCTGAGTGACCGAATGTATCCTTCACGCCGATTTTGATAACAGGAACAGGGCAGCTTTCTGTAACAACGTCGGCAACAGCCGAGCCAAGACCGCCGATAACGGAATGTTCCTCAACTGTGATAATCTTGCCGGTTTCCTTTGCAGCCTTTGTGATAATTTCCTTGTCAATAGGCTTTATTGTGTGAATGTTGATAACACGGGCGTCAATTCCCTGCTCGGCAAGCGCCTTTGCAGCTTCAAGAGCCTCTGCTACCATTAAACCTGTTGCTACGATAGTAACGTCTTTACCGTCCTTTAACAGAACGCCCTTGCCAAGCTCGAACTTGTAAGTTGCAGCGTCGTTGAAAATAGGAGCGGCAAGTCTGCCGAATCTCATGTATGTGGGTCCGACATAATCAGCCATTGCGAGGACGGCTGCCTTTGCTTCAACGTCGTCGGCAGGGTTGATAACTGTCATGCCGGGAATTGCTCTCATAAGGGCAATATCCTCGTTGCACTGGTGGGACGCGCCGTCCTCGCCAACGGAAATGCCTGCATGAGTTGCACCGATTTTTACGTTAAGATGAGGATAGCCAATGCTGTTGCGAACAATTTCAAATGCGCGGCCTGCCGCAAACATTGCAAAAGTGCTTGCAAAAACCAGCTTGCCTGTTGTAGCGATACCTGCTGCAACGCCCATCATATTTGCTTCCGCGATACCGCAGTCAAAAAATCTGTCAGGATAAGCTTTCTTGAATATGCCTGTTTTTGTTGCTGCTGCAAGGTCAGCGTCAAGAACCACTAAGTCAGGTCTTTTTTCAGCGAGCATTACAAGAGCTTCGCCGTAGCTTTCACGGGTTGCTTTCTTTTCCATTTATATCAATCCTTTCTTACTTTGTCAGTTCGTCCAGCTTAGCCTGTAACTCAGCCATAGCCTGCTTGTACTGTTCTTCGTTAGGAGCTGTTCCATGCCATGAAACCTGGTTTTCCATGAAGGAAACGCCCTTGCCCTTAACGGACTTCTGAATGATTACTGTGGGCTGGTTAGCAACGCGCTCTGCTTCCTGAAACGCCTTTTCAATTGCGTCAAAATCATGACCGTCAATTGTGATAACGTGCCAGCCAAACGCTGCGAACTTTTCGTCAATCGGATACGGCGACATTACCTCGCTGATTTTACCGTCTATCTGTAAACCGTTGTTGTCTACTACCGCAACAAGGTTGTCAAGTCCGTAGTGAGCTGCAAACATAGCTGCTTCCCATACCTGACCCTCTTCAATTTCGCCGTCGCCGAGGATTGCGTAAACCTTGTAGGTTTCATTGGAAATCTTGCCTGACAGCGCCATACCGCAAGCGGCTGAAATGCCCTGTCCAAGTGAGCCTGTGCTCATGTCGACGCCGGGAACCTTGTTTCTTACCGGATGACCCTGTAAGCGCGAATCAATGTGACGGAGTGTTTTCAACTCCTCAACCGGGAAAAATCCTCTGTTTGCAAGAACGGAATAGAGTGCGGGCGCAGTATGTCCCTTTGAAAGAACAAGTCTGTCGCGATCCTCCATTTCGGGATTTGCAGGGTCAACGTTCATAACCGCGTTGTACAGATATGTCAGTGTGTCTGCTACTGAAAGCGATCCGCCGGGATGGCCCGACTTTGCGTTGTAAACGCCTTCAATAATGCCCATTCTTACTTTTGTAGCAGTTATTTCAAGCTGCTTTTTTAAAGTTGCGTCCATTTTGAAACCTCCGTTTATATAAATCTGAGAATTTTCATCTATTATATTGTACTTGTTTTTTGCCTTAATGTCAATCAAAATTTTTGAATTATGCAGAATATGCTAAAGCTTTTCGATTATATCGATAATTTCGCTCATTGCGCCGCTGTTATTGTCGCAGACGATCCGCTTCGCAGCGCTTTTCACCTCGTCCTGCGCATTTGCAACCGCCACTCCGAAATCCGCCGCCTTTATCATTGCGTAATCGTTTCCGTAATCACCTGCCGCAACCGTGAATTTATCGGTGTTTCCTGTTATTTCGAGCAGCTTTTTAAAGCCCTCCGCCTTGCTTATTCCTTTCGGCAGCATTTCAAAATACATCGGCGCGCTGTGAACCCAGTTTACGCCCTTGCTGCAATTTTTCCGCGCAAAATCCATAAGCAGCTCGATTTTTTCCTTTGGATACCCAAGCAGCATTTTGAAGCAGCCTTTCGGCACATCTTCAAAGGGAATCTCCACCCCGTCAAGCTGTTCAAGAGCAAGATGGTCGTAAATAACCTGATTTGCGTAAGGAACATACACCCTTTGCTCGCTTAGAATTTCCACTCCCAGGTCGGGAAATTCTTTTATAAGCATGGGAATATAATCATAGGCGCTGTCCTCAATCATGCAGTTCCAGAGCGGCTTGCTGCGCCGAAAATCGTAAACGCTTGCGCCGTTGAAAATCACCGCAGGCATATTAAGCCTGAGCTGCTCGATTATACGGCGCGCCATTGCATACCCTCTGCCCGTTGCAACAGTGAACAGTCCGCCGCCTTTTCTGAAACGGTCAACAGCGTCAAGGTCCTTCTGCAAAATCCGCTTGTCATCAGTCAGCAGCGTGCCGTCAAGGTCGGTCATAATTATAACTTTGCTGAAATCCATTAGCCTCTCCTTATGCTTTGCAGAAACTTCTGAAAATAGTCGGGAAGTTCGCTGTCAAACTCCATGTATTCCCCTGTTGCAGGGTGTACAAACCCGATTTTCTTCGCGTGAAGACACTGCCCGCAGAGCCACTTCGGCTTTCCGTTTCCGTAAACCTCGTCCCCAGCAATGGGATGTCCGATGTAGCTCATGTGAACGCGTATCTGATGCGTTCTGCCTGTTTCGAGAATACATTTCAAATGCGTGTAATTTCCGAGATTTTCTATAACCTTGTAGTGCGTAACCGCTTCGCGTGAGTTTTGCTCGGTAACGCACATTTTCTTGCGGTCGGTTTTATGCCTGCCGATTGGAGCGCTGACCGTTCCGTCCTCTTTCACCGCGCCGTTTACCACGCACTCATATTCCCTTGTAAAGCTGTGTTCCTTAATCTGTGCAGCAAGCCCCTGATGAGCGAAATCGTTCTTTGCAACCATCAGCAGCCCGCTTGTGTCCTTGTCGATTCTGTGAACAATTCCTGGGCGAATCTCGCCGTTTATGCCCGAAAGGCTGTCCTTGCAGTGATACATAAGCGCGTTTACAAGTGTGCCGGAATAGTGTCCGGGAGCGGGGTGAACAACCATTCCCTTAGGCTTGTTCACAACAAGTAAATCCTTATCCTCGTACACGATGTCAAGCGGAATATTCTCAGGAAGAATGTCAACCTCAGCCGCCTCGGGAATTTCAAGAACGATGCTGTCCCCCGCTTTCACCTTGTAATTTTTCGCAGCGGTTTTCCCGTTCACAAGCGCCGCGCCGCTTTCAATGTGATTTGCCGCAGCCGTCCTCGTCAGGGATTCGCCTACCGCTTCCGCAAGGAATTTGTCCAGTCTGTCGCCGCTTGCCTCGGCTGTAAACTCAAACCTGCTCATTGGTTTTGTCCGAGTCGGCTTCATCTCCGCCTGTTTTTTTCTTTGCGGCAGCCGACTTCACTTCGTCGATTATAATGAACAGGATTAACAGAACCGCGCCAACAACCGCGCATATATCCGCAAAGTTAAATACTGCAAACTTGATAATTCTTACGTCAACAAAATCCACAACGTAACCGTTGAAAATACGGTCGATGAGATTGCCTATTCCGCCTGCGATAATAAGTGCGATCGACCACATAACAGGCTTGCTTTTTACGCGCTTGGTAAGCAGCATCACAATCATCGCCGCAATTACAACAGATGTGATAACAATAAGGAAAATCTGCTTTCCCTCGAGGATACTGAACGCCGCGCCTGTGTTTTCAACATAAGTTAGATTCAGCCATTCCTTGCCGCCAATTGAGATAAGATTAACCGAACCCACCGGTTTCAGCATTGAAACCGCCAGCCATTTGGTCAGCTGGTCGATTCCCACCAGCGCAAGAGCCGCCAAAAGAGCAATATATGTCATAAATTCTCCAGTTCTTTACATAGCAACAGAGCCATACATAACTGCACAGCTCCGTCGTTATAATCAATTTTTATGCTTTCAGTACAGCTGCACATCTTGCGCAGAGCGTAGGATATTCCCTGTCAGAGCCAACGTCTGTTGTGTATGTCCAGCAGCGTTCGCACTTCTCGCCCTCCGCCTTTGCAACAGAAATTGTAAGACCTTCAACGTTTCCTGCAAACTCGCCTGTGCCTTCGCCTGTTTCAACCTGTGAAACGATGAACGCCTTTGCAAGCTCAGGCATAATGTCGGATAAATCGTCCTGTGTATAAAGCGTAACCTTTGCTTCGAGGGATTTGCCGATTACCTTTTCGTTACGCTTCTGCTCAAGAGCTGTAAGAACATCGTCACGGATTGCATGAATCTTTGTCCACTTAGCATTAAATTCGTCGCTGATTGAAACGCCCGTCTTTTCAGGCATCTTGTTAAAGATAACGCTTCTCATATCATCGTCCTTGCCGTGCGGCATTGACTTCCAGATTTCGTCAGCTGTAAATGAAAGGATAGGAGCAACCAGTCTTGTAAGACCGCTGAGAATGATGTACATTGCTGTCTGAGCTGCACGTCTGTTCTCGCCGTCTTCCTTTTCACAGTACAGTCTGTCCTTGATAATATCAAGGTAGAAGCTGGACATATCAACAACGCAGAACGAGTTGATTGCATGATATGCAAGGTAGTAATCCATTGCCTCGTAGGAAGCTGTCACTTTTTCAATGAGCTTGTCATACTGCGCAAGCGCCCACTTGTCAAGGTCTGTAAGCTTGTCAAGGGATACCATATCCGTATCTGGATTAAAGCCCTTGCCGTTGCAGAGGTTGCCAAGCATATATCTTGCTGTGTTTCTGATTTTTCTGTAAGTTTCGGACAGCTGCTTCAGCATTTCCTGAGAAACTCTGATGTCGCTGTGGTAGTCAAGGGATGTTACCCAAAGACGGAGCACGTCCGCGCCGTACTGCTTGATAACCTCCTCAGGAACGATAAAGTTGCCCTTGGACTTTGACATTTTTTCGCCCTTGCCGTCAACAATCCAGCCGTGTGTGCAGACTGATTTATAAGGAGCGTGACCGTTGCAGGCAACGCTTGTGAGCAGCGACGACTGGAACCAGCCTCTGTACTGGTCGCAGCCCTCAAGGTACATATCGGCAGGATATTCAAGGTCGTCACGTTCTTCAAGAACGGCTGCCCATGTTGAGCCTGAGTCAAACCATACGTCGAAAATATCCATTTCCTTTGTGAATTCGCCGCAGCCGCATTCGCACTTGAAGTCAGCAGGCAGGAATTCGGCAGGTTCCTTTGCATACCAGGCGTCAGAGCTTTCTGCTCTGAACATATCGGAAATAGCCTTAATTGTTGTTTCGTTGCAGATCGGCTTGCCGCAGTCCTTGCAATAAACAACAGGAATCGGAACGCCCCAGCGGCGCTGACGGGAAATACACCAGTCGCTTCTGTCGCGAACCATGTTCTTGATTCTGTCCTCGCCCCAGGCAGGAATCCACTTTACTTCTTCAATTGCCTTTACCGCGTCGTCAGCGAACTTGTCAACTGAGCAGAACCACTGTTCTGTTGCACGGTAAATGATTGGCTTGTGGCATCTCCAGCAGTGCGGATATGGGTGAACAATCTTCTGAATTGCAAGCAGAGCGTTGATTTCCTCAAGCTTTGCAGCGATTTTCTTGTTTGCGTCATTTGTTGTAAGACCTGCAAATTCGCCTGCTTCTTCTGTAAGAACGCCCTTGCTGTCAACAGGAACGACAATATCGAACATTCCCTTGTAGCTGTTGCAGACCTCAAAGTCCTCAAGACCGAAGCCAGGAGCCGTATGAACGCAGCCTGTACCGCTGTCAAGAGTTACATGGTCGCCAACAATGATAGGTGACTTTCTCGGCAGGAACGGGTGAGCGGTTTCGATAAGCTCAAGCTCCTTGCCCGTGAAAGAGCCGATTGTTGAGTATTTCTTAATGCCTGTTGCTTCCATAACTGTGGAAACAAGCTCGGTTGCCATTAACAGATACTGACCGTAGGACTTGCTGTCCTCGTCCTCAACCTTAACGAATGTGTATTCGTAGTTAGGGCCAAGACAGATTGCAAGGTTGCCGGGCAGCGTCCATGTTGTTGTTGTCCAGATTACGGCGTAAGCCTTAGACAGGTCGATGCCTAAATCGTCGAACTTGCCCTTGCTGTCTGTGATTGCAAACTTTACATAAATTGAGTAGCACTCGTCGTCTTGATATTCGATTTCGGCTTCCGCAAGGGCAGTGTTGCAGTCTGCGCACCAGTAAACAGGCTTTAAGCCCTTGTACATAAGTCCCTTGCTGAACATTTTGCCGAATACTTCAACCTGCTTAGCTTCAAATTCAGGCTTGATTGTCAGGTACGGGTCGTTGAAGTCGCCCCATACGCCTAAACGCTTGAACTGAGCCTTCTGGCTGTCAAGGCAGGAAATAGCGAACTCGCGGCACTGCTTACGGAGTGTAACCGTGTCGATTGAGCCGTTTTCAACGCCCATTGCCTTAAGCGCCTTTAATTCAATAGGCAGACCATGGCAGTCCCAACCGGGTACATAGGTAGCCTGGTAGCCTGTCATTGCCTTATATTTTACGATAATATCCTTTAAAATCTTATTTAGGGCAGTACCCATGTGAATATCGCCGTTTGCATACGGAGGGCCGTCATGCAGAATGTACTTAGGCAGACCCTTGTTCTTCTTCTGAAGCTCATAGTAAACCTCAGCTGCTTCCCAGTCCTCAAGCCATTTTGGCTCGCGTGCAGGAAGATTACCTCTCATAGGGTAGTCGGTCTGCGGTAGATTTAGGGTTTCGTTAAAATCCTGTGCCATTTTTGTATATCTCCTCTTTTTTCTATTTCTTATTTATTTTTCCCGAATTCAAGCTTTTCATGGGCTTTTTTCTGCGGTTTTTCAAAGAAAAGGTCGTCCTTTTTGTTCTCTGTGAAATCTTCAACCTCTTCGTCCTCGTCAGCTTCCTCAAAAACAGGCTGGAATGCAAGCTCGGTGGTTGCGCCTACAAGCACTTCGGATTTGGTTGTTTCGATTTCCTCTGCCTTAGGTTCTTCCTTTACAGGCTCGGGCTTCGGTTCCTCCGCAGCCTTTGGCGGCTCGACAGGCTTTGGCTGTTCAACAGGCTTAACCGGTTCGGCAGCCTTTACAGGCGGAACAGGAGCAGCCTTTGCGGTCTTTACGAATTCGTTCTCAAACTTAGACGGAATGTTCTTTATTTCCTCAATGTGCTTCTCATAAGCGGCAAGCACAAGCGCAGTGAACTTCTTTGATTCATCGCGGGTACGGGCGAGTATTGCAGCGTCCTTTTCATTCTGGCGAATCATATCGTTATGCATTTCGTCAGCCTTTGCCTTCGCCTCGCTGATTATGCGTGACTTTTCGGCGTTGGCGCTGTCGATAATCTTCTTCGCCTCTTCCTTTTTGGATACGATTCCGTCCTCGGCGTCCTTAATTGTCTTGGCAGCCTTTTCCTTTGCCTCGGCAAGGATTTTATCAGCCTTTTCCTGCGTTTCGGCAAGCAGCTCCTTGCTCTGCTTCTGAGCGCCTAAGAGAGCGTCCTTAATAGCGTCCTCGTCCTCACGGTATTCACGAATTTTATCAGCCAACACCTCAAGCTTTTTCTCAAGGTCGCTGTTTTCCTTTTGCAGCTGTGTGAATTCAATGGAAATATCCCTTAAAAATTCGTCAACATCGTCCATTTTATAGCCATTAAAGCCCTTGTCGAACTTCTTGTCCATAATCTCTTTTGCGTTCATGATAACCCCCGTCAAATAAATTTCCTAAGCCTTATATGAATCCTGCCTTTTTTTGTTATACTGCCTGCGTCGTCAAGGATAAATTTTCCAAATCCGTTTATGGTTATCCTGTCACCCTCGGAAACGGCTGCGCTTACATCGCACTCTATGCAGTTCACCTGCATTTTACCCGACTTAATCAGCAGCGCCGCCTTTTCACGGCTAAGCCCTGTGACTATCGTTGCAACGCTGTCCGCCCGCAGGGACGAAACAATTCCGCTTATTTCCGCAGACCTGCTTTCGGGAATTTCCGCATGAATCCCTGCCTCAGCCGTTACGCCCACGCGCCCTACCTTTGTTATTTCATCAAGCATAAGCTGCTGCGCAGTGTCTGTACAGAAAACTATACCGTACCCCTCGCCTGTGAGAATGTCGCCGATAAGCTCGCGCTTGATATTCATTGACATCAGCGCGCCGAGAAAATCTCTGTGGGACAGTGTGTCTGCCTTTCTGAACGTGAAAGTGACCGCCTTAATCGGGAAGTCCTCCTCATTGCGGCTGTATCCGCCTATGCCTATAGCCTTTCGCACAGCGCCATCGTAGCCTCCGAAAAGGGCATACTCCGCCCCTGCGGATCTGGCTGCGTTTTCTGCGATAAGCTGCTCACGTTCATTGAGAAAAGTCGAATATTTTGTGCAGTAGTGCCGCTCCGACAAGTCGATCATATCGGATATTCTGCGCTCAAAAGCCCTTTCCTCGTCCGAAAGCTTAAGGTTCATCAGTTAAAATCAGCGTTGCTGCCAAGCTCCTCAATCATATCGCCTGAAATGTCAACATTGCGCGGAACAATGATGTAAGTTGTGTTTGCAATGCGCTTGAGTTCGCCGTCCATTGCGTAAGCGACTCCGCCTAAAAAGTCAAGCAGTCTGTTTGCAACGTTCTTGTTTGTATTGTCAAGGTTAAGTACAACTGTTTTCTTATCCTTAAAGTGGTCGGCGATTTCAGGTGCCTCGTTGATTCTTTCAGGCTTTACAACAATAACCTGAAGGTGTGTTGTTGCGGGAATACTTAAAATCTTATTGCTCTTTGATGAAGAACGAACGCTATAATCGTCGCTGAACTGCGACTGTACAGGTTCTGTAACGTCTTCCTCGTACTCCTCGTCCTGACCGTCGTAAGTACCTGCTACTCTCTTGAATATATCAGATATGCTCATTGTCTTTCCTCCACTCATTTTCTGTATCCGAATAGTGAGCTGCCTATTCTCACTATGGTTGAACCAAATTCAATTGCCTCCGCATAGTCCCTTGACATTCCCATTGAAAGCGTGTCAAACCGAACATCGGAGCCGCCTTTGAGCTGTTCCTTATAATTGTTGAACAGCTTCTCCATTTCGGCAAAGTATTTTCTGTTGCTTCCGTCAACATCAACAGGGGGGATTGCCATAAGCCCCCTCAAACGCACTCCGTCAAGTTTGATTGTATCGTCAATAAGATGCGGCAAATCCGCAGGCATAATTCCGCTTTTACTTTCTTCAAGGCCGATATTCACCTCAAGAAGTATGTCCATTACTCTGCCTGCGCTTTTCGCTCTTTTGCTGATTTCTTCCGCAAGCTTAAGGCTGTTTACGGAATGAATCATAGCTACCTTATCAATTATATACTTAACTTTGTTATTTTGCAAGCCCCCAATGAAGTGAATTTCAGAATTTTTGTCATATTCGTCACATTTTCCTAAAAATTCCTGTACTCTGTTCTCTCCAAGGAGTGTGGCGCCAAGCTTTACCGCATAATTTATCTTAGCGGGCGGAACCGTTTTCGTTACCGCCATAAGGCGGACGCTGTCGGTTCTTCCTGCTTTTTTCATTGCTTCATTTATTTTATTGGTGATTTCAAGGTAATTTTTTTCAACAGCCTCAAAATTCATTTCGTCAGAGAATGATTTTTCCATCATACAAATCCTTTCCCTCAACAACAATGTTATCATACAGCGACAAATAGCCGTCACGCTCGGTTGTATCCGAAGCAATCAGATAATCGTCTTCCGAACTGATCATTTCGATTTTCTTGAACCGTATTTCAACACCGGATTTAACGAATACGCCGCGGTTTCCCTCTTCATCAAAACGAACCGCCTCCATGGGAACTCTTATTCCCACATAATCGTTCAGCACTATTCTGAACTGCGCAACACGACCCGTTATGTAATCCGAACTGAAACGGTTACATTCAAATATTGCAATATTCGTTCCGTCCTCCTGCTTTTCAACGCTGATTACGTCGGCAGGCACCGGATTTGTCGAAGAACCGATGCAGACGTTGACCGTTCCGCCCTCATAAACATCGGTCAGATTTGCGTCAATGATTCCGATAAAGCGCCATTTATAATCGTCAACGATCTTTCCGATAATATTGCTTGAAACATTCTGAACGGGGTTTTTGATAATGTCGTTTATATTGTCCGCCGTAAGCTCTTTCATGGTTTCATAGTTAAGCGAAACCTCGTAGCCGTCGGCATTGTTTACAAAGTATCCCGACTCGCTTATCTGCATATCCACGGGAGTCTGTGAAATTCTCGCCTTCAGCGCTGCAATCTGATTGTTCAGCTGAGCGATTTTATCGTCGTAGCTTGTTTCGTTTCCCTTGACAATCTGCTTTTTGCTGTAAAGATTCAGCAAATCGCTTTTCATGTCGGCAGCCGCCTGATAATCGCCCTTGTCAATGTTTTGGATAAGAAGCGAGTGCTTTTCGTAAATCTGGCTTGAAAAAGCCTCAAGCTGGGAGTTGTCCGTTCCGACAAGGCTCTGCGCGTCCTCAAGCACTTCAATCTGCTTGTTAAGCTCGTCAATCTGCTGCTGGATAGCAAGGTCGTTCTGACTTTTGTATATCTTTGCAATAACCGAGTTTTTCGCAAGCTTCGCCCCGTCCTCATGGGTGTAGCTTATAACACCCGAGCCGTTATAGGTAACGGTTTTCTCCTCACGGACGCAGACGCCCTTGAAAACATAGGAATGGGAGCTTTTATAATAGGTGGCTACCTCGGTCGTTATGGGATTATAAAAATATATAACCAGCTGCGCGACTATGGTCACAACAAGGAACAATACCAATAACGCCCAGATTATCTTTGTGGTTAAGGCAGTTTTTTTGTCGGTGTTTGCCATTTATACTTTCCTTTATTCTTCGTCTTCCTTATCGAATGCGTCAAGGATTGAAATAGGCTTTAATGGTGTGATTGTGGAAATTGCGTGCTTGTAGATAAGATTCTGCTTTCCGTCCGTATCAAGGATTACCGTGTAGTTGTCAAAGCCCTTTACAGTTCCCTTGAACTGGAATCCGTTGGTAATATAAATAGTAACAGGAATATGCTCTTTTCTTGCCTGGTTTAAAAATACGTCCTGTAATTTGATTTCCTTTGCCATGTTAATCTTCCTTTCTGATAAAAACAAGTTGTTCTCATAATTATTTCTCTGTTTACTTATGGAATAGCTCACCCATAAATATAACTAATTATAACACACTTTTTTCCGAAATGCTATAACTTTTCACAAAATTTTCTGCAATTTCAATAATTTCTTCGGAACTTGTCGATTTGTCAACATTTATCCAGTTTATACGCTTGTCCTTGCGAAACCAAGTGAGCTGTCTTTTGGCGTAGTGTCTTGTCGCCTGCTTTAAACGCTCGACGCATTCCTCTAATGTTGCTTTTCCGTCGAAATAGGGCTTCAGCTCCTTATAGCCGATCGCCTGAGCGGCGGTATCGTAATCCGAATGAGTGAAAAACTCTCTTGCCTCCTCTAAAAGCCCCTGCTCAAGCATTATATCGACCCGCTTGTTTATACGGTCGTACAAATCCTGCCTGTCGGTGTAATTCAGCGCAATCATGCAAGGCTCGTACGGGGACGGATTTTTTCGGCTTTCAGCCTGAATATCGCTCATTTTCCTTCCGCTTATACGGTAGACCTCAAGCGCTCTGATAATTCTTGACTGATTGTTTGCATGAAGCTTTTCGGCGCTTTCGGGGTCAACCTCCCTCAGCATTTCAAGCAGAAACCCCGCGCCTTTTTCCTTTTCAGCCGCTCTCAGCTCATCGCGGTAAGCCATGTCGCTGCTTGTGTCATCAAACTCGATATTGTCCACAAGCGAGTTGATGTAAAGTCCCGTGCCGCCTGCGATTATAGGCAGCTTTCCTCTTGCGGCAACCTCGGCGATTTTCTTTCTCGCCATTTCAACATAGTCCGCCACGGAAAAAGAAGCCGTAGGCGGCAGAAAATCCATCATGTGGTGAGGTATGCCCTGCATTTCCTCCTTTGCAGGCTTTGCGGACGCAATATCAAGGCCTGTGTAAAGCTGCATGGAATCAGCGGAAATTACCTCTCCGTCAAGCCTTTTGGCAAGCTCGACCGCAAGCCCCGTTTTTCCCGAAGCGGTGGGACCGCAGACAACAACTATAAAAGTTTTTTCCATATTTATATCCTGTTAAAATTCTTTTCTAGTTCCTTTTTTGAAATTACGGTTATTATCGGTCTGCCGTGAGGACAGAAACGTATTTTTTCATCGTTCCATACCTGATTTGCAAGAAGCTTCAGCTCCTCAAAGGACGTAATTTCGTTGGCTCTGATTGCCGATTTGCACGCCATGCTGTGGAGAATGTTATCAAAAATTTCGCCCTTAACATTGGTATTGCTGTGGGTAAGAATGTCGGCGATTTTTTCCATCGTTCCTTTTTCATCTCCGCCTGCAAGCATTGTTGGCATTGAGGTAAGTTCTATAACAAAGTTATTGTGCGGAACAAAATCAATACCCATTTCGCCCAGTTCCTCGCCAAAATCGGTTACAGCGCTCCATTCTTCCGCCGAAAGCTGAATATTCACAGGTTCCAGCAGCAGCTGTGAATGCTGTGAAAAGTCCTTTTTCAGCTTCTCAAAGCGGATTCTTTCATGGGCGGCGTGCTTATCCATAAGTATCATATCATCTCCGCACTGGCAGACGATATACGTCTTGAAAATTTCGCCGATTACAGTAAGCGGCGGTTTTTCCTCCTGCTCAGGTTCCTCCTCAGCAGGCTGCGCCGGCGGCTTTTCCTGCACAGGCTTCGGCTTTTCGAATATTTCCCTGCTCAGAAACTTAAACGGATTTGCAATCTCAGGCTCTTCCTCAACCTGAACGTTTTTCAGCGCAGGCGGAACAGGCTGAACCGGTTCAGCCAGCTTTTCCTGCCTGTAAAGCACCTCCGGCTGTTTCATCTCATAAGGCGCAGGCTCGCTGCTTAAACGGACTCTTTCGCCGATAAAAGCAGGCTTTTCCTCCTTGGCGGGCAGGGTCACTGCGGCGGAAATTTCTTCTTTTGCCGAAGTAGGCTTTTCAACCGGCTTTATCTGTATTTCCCTGCTGTTCTCCGCGTTAAGAATACCGTTTTTCACACCGTAATAAACCGCGTCAAACACGTTCTTTTCATAGGCAAAGCGCACTTCCGTCTTGGACGGACTTACATTTACGTCCACCTCGTTTGGCGGCAGGTTTATGTTAAGCACGCAGGCAGGAAATTTTCCGACCATTATGGAATTTCTGTACGCTTCTTCAAGGGCGGACATACATATCACCGACTTTATGCTGCGCGTATTAACGAAAAAATACTGCATAGAGCGATTGGCTCTTGCAAAAAGCGGAGATGAAATGTAGCCGCTTACGCTGATATTTCCCACGGAATAATCAACGGGAATAAGGCTTGCGGCAAACTGCTTTCCAAAAACGGAGTAAATGGCAGAATAGTGCTTACCGTCGCCGTTTGTGATACGAACAGGCTTGTTGTCGCGAATAAACTTTATTGCAACCTCAGGGTGCGCAAGAGCAATTTTATCAACTATCGCCTGCACCGAATTTCCCTCTGAAACGTCCTTTTTCAAGAATTTCAGTCGGGCGGGAGTGTTGAAAAACAAGTCCCTTATAATTATGGTCGTGCCGTCGGGGCAGCCTGTTTTTTCATGGCAGGTTTCTGCTCCTCCCTCGATTTTATAAGACGAGCCAAACTCATTGGCGCTTTGCTTTGTCAGCATTTCCACCCTTGCAACAGCTGCGATTGACGCAAGCGCTTCTCCTCTGAAGCCGAAGGTGTTGATGTTGTCAAGGTCGCTGCCGGTGGCAATTTTGCTTGTTGCATGACGAAGAAAGGCGGTAGGAATTTCCTCATGGGCAATTCCGCAGCCATTATCCGTAACGCGCATATATGTTATGCCGCCGTTCTTTATTTCAACGGTAACATGGTCTGCGCCTGCGTCTATGGCATTTTCAACAAGCTCCTTTATAACCGAGGCAGGTCTTTCGATAACCTCGCCTGCGGCTATAAGCTCGGCAACGCTTTTGTCAAGCACGTTAATAGTTGGCATATTTTTCCTTTCTATCAGAGCATCGACTTAAACTCCTCAAGCATATTAAATGCGTCGCGGGGAGTTATATTGTCCATATCCAGATTTTTGATTGCCTGTATAACATTCTGCTGAGCAATTTCGGTAAACTCAACCTGCATTTTTCCTTCGGCTTCTTCCTTTAAAGCGGATTCAAGCTGAATTTTTGAACCAAGCTCCATGGTTTTCAGCGCCTCTTTTGACGCCTGAATTACCTTGCCCGGCAAGCCCGCCAGCTTTGCAACCTCAATTCCGTAGCTGTCGTCTGTTCCGCCCTCCACAATCTTGTGCAGAAAGCGTATTTCGTCGCCTTTCTTCAGCACTGCAACGCTGTAATTCCTTATGCCCTCGTTTTCTTTTTCAAGGGAAATAAGCTCATGATAATGAGTAGCGAAAAGGGTCTTGCAGCCGATGCTCTTGCCGTTGATGTATTCCGCAACCGCTTTGGCAATGGAAATTCCGTCAAAGGTTGAGGTGCCTCTGCCTATTTCGTCAAGGATTACAAGGCTCTGTGAAGTCGCATTTTTCAGAATGTCCGCAACCTCGTTCATCTCAACCATAAAGGTTGACTGTCCTGCGGTAAGGTCGTCGCTTGCGCCTACTCGCGTGAATATCTTGTCCACCACGCCAAGTCTTGCGTATTTTGCAGGAACAAAACAGCCGATCTGCGCCATAAGCGTAATAATTGCAACCTGCCGCATAAATGTGGATTTACCCGACATATTGGGTCCTGTTATGATAAGCAGACGGTTTTTCTTTAAGTCAAGGTATGTATCGTTCGGAGTAAAAACTCCGTCGTTCATTATCTTTTCAATGACAGGGTGCCTGCCGTCACGGATTTCAATTACGCTTTCAAGAGTGATTTCGGGACGCACATAGTTGTTTTCAACGCTGACCTTTGCGTAGCTGCAAAGCACGTCAATTTCCGCAATTGCGTCAGCCGTTTGCTGAACGGTTTCAAGACGCGCGGCAATGGCTTCCCTTACCTCGCTGAAAATCTCGGATTCAAGAGCAAGTATCTTGTCGTTTGCGCCGAGAATTTCTGTTTCGATTTTTTTCAGTTCATCGGTAATGTAGCGCTCTCCCGTGGAAAGAGTCTGCTTCCTTACATACCTGTCCGGCACCATTGACATATTGCCTTTGGAAACCTCGATATAATAGCCAAAGACGCGGTTATAGCCGACGCGCAGATTCTTTATGCCTGTTTTCTCTTTTTCCTCAGCTTCTATTTTTGCAAGGATCTCCTTGCCGCCGCTGGCAATATCCCGCAGTCGGTCAAGCTCCGCGTTTACTCCCGACTTGATATAGCCTCCGTCCTTTGTAAGGGCGGGAGGTTCGTCAACGATGGAGTTTTCCACCATGTTTGCAATATCGGTAAGGGGATTTATATTATCGTTCAGCTTTCTCATAAGCTGAGCGTCAATGTGCGAAACAAGCTCCTTAAGAGCAGGAATTTTCCCGCAGGTTTTTCCCAAAGACGATACGTCGCGCGGACCTGCCGCCTTGTAGACAATTCGCGTCATCAATCGTTCGAGATCGTATATTCCGCTTAAACAATCGCTTATGTCGCCCATTAAAACTGCGTCCCGCGTCAGCTTTTCAACAGCGTCAAGTCTTGCCAGAATGGCTGTATGGCTTATCAGCGGCTGCTCTATGAACTGGCGCAGCTTTCGCCTGCCCATGCTGGTTCTCGTCTTGTCAAGCACCCACAGCAGCGAACCGCGCTTTTCCTTATTGCGCATGGTTTCAACCAGTTCAAGGTTGCGCCTTGTGGTAATGTTAAGCCCCATGTATTCGTTCTTTTCATGAACGTACAGCTTAACGGCGCGGGGGATTTCGGTGCGCTGAGTTTCATTGATATAGCCGAATGCCGCAAGAAGAGCCTTTTTTGCAAAGGGCATTGTTTCCGGCACACTGCCCGATTTATCGCTCAGGAACTGATGTTCAAGCGCATAGGCAAGGCTGCCGCTTTCGGGGAATTTCTCCTCGCCGAAAAGCTCTCCCGTGCAGCCGAGCAGCCTTGAATGAATAAACTCGTGAACGTCCTTCAGATCGAGAAAATCCTCGTTAAAAAGCAGCTCGACAGGAGTGTATCTGGACAGCTCGCCGATTACATCGTTCTGAAGCTCCTTGCCGCCTTTTTCCATAACGTGGAACTCGCCGGTGGAAATATCGCCGAACACCATTCCGCAGGTTTTGTCCTTGCAGTAAATGCAGCCGATATAGTTGTTGCTGCCCTCGTCGAGCATTGATGCCTCAAAAACCGTACCGGGCGTTACAAGACGGATAACATCGCGGTCAACCAATCCCTTTGCGGTTGCGGGATCCTCCGTCTGCTCGCAGATCGCGACCTTGTAGCCCTTATCTATCAGCTTCTTTATGTAAACCTCGCTGGCATGGTGAGGCACTCCGCACATGGCTGTGCCTGCTCTTGAGGTGAGAGTAAGCTCAAGTTCCTTTGAAATATTTACTGCGTCCTCAAAAAACATTTCATAAAAATCGCCTAAGCGAAAAAACAAAACGTAGTCGCTGTATTTGTTCTTAATTTCCAGATACTGTTTAAGCATTGGGGAAAGCTTTTCGTTTTTTTCTTCCATCGTTTACTCCCGTTTTAACAGATAACAGGCGGTTTTTAAACCGCCCTATCCGTTATTTCCTTTTAATGGCAGCCGCCGCAGGTCGCACAGCTTCCCGTGCAGCTTGAAACCTCGCAGGTATCAGGGTCTTCGCCCTCGCAGCACATACCGATAATTGTATTTACATCGTTTAGCATCTTGTCAAGGGCGTTCTTCACGATAACAAAGTTCGCCATGTGAACGTTGCTCATAACGGCAGTGTACTTTTCCTGCATTTCCTTGTTCAGGGCTGCGATCTTGTCGCTGTCCTTTTCGCCCTCAGGCTTCTGCATTTCAAGCTGGAGGTTTGTTCTTGTCAGATTGAATGTTCCGATAAGGTCCTGCAATTCCTTATCGTCGTCGTTTTCCTTCTTAGCAATGTCGTATGCTTTGTATTCCTCGCTTGCCTGAATTGCCTTGCCAAGCTCTCTTGCTGCTTTAATTGCGTCCATTTTTATTATTCCTTTCCGGTTATATAAGTTTTCCGATAAGCGCCCAGTTAAGCGCTTCGGTTATCTCAACGTCAACGAATTTACCTATCATATCCTCGGTGCCGTTAAAATCCACAATGATGTTCTGACGGCTCTTTCCTGTGTAATAGCCGTCCCTTGAGCGTCCCCTGCCCTCGCAGAGTATCCTCATTTTTCTGCCCACATACTTCTTGTATGCGTTTTCTCCGCATTTTCCCTGAACCTCAAGCAGCTCTCTGAACCATTTTCCCTTTTCCTCATCGGAAACAGGGTCGTCCATTAACGCCGCCTTTGTTCCCTCGCGCTTGCTGTAAATGAACGTGAATGCCGAATCGTATCCAACCTCTTCAACAAGGCTCAGCGTTTCCTTGAAATCCTCGTAGGTTTCGCCGGGAAATCCGACTATAATGTCGGTTGTAAGCATTACGTCCGGTATTCTTGACTTTGCGTAATTTACAAGCTCAAGATATTTTTCCCTGTTGTAGCAGCGGTTCATAAGCTTCAGAACTCTGTCCGAACCGCACTGAACAGGCAGATGCAGGTGCCACGAAATATGCTTTGAATCGGCGATTGTGTCAATAAGCTCATGAGTGCAGTCCTTTGGGTGAGAGGTCATGAAGCTGATTTTGTATTCGCCGTCAAAATTGTCGAGCCGCCTTAAAAGCTCCGCAAAATCGACGTCCGTTCCCTTGCCGTAGGAGTTTACATTCTGTCCTAAAAGCAGTATGTCCTTATATCCGTTATCTATAAGTCCCTTTATCTCGGAAATAACCTCGTCTGCGGCTCTGGAGCGCTCTCTGCCTCTTACATAAGGCACTATGCAGTAGGTGCAGAAATTGTTGCAGCCGTACATAATAGGCACGCTTGCCTTAAATTTACTGTCGCGCCTTACGGGAAGTCCCTCAGCAATAACCCCTGCGCTGTCGGGAATTTCCAGCACGCGTTTTTCCGTTGACAGCACGCTGTAAAGAATTTCAGGGAGCTTGTGAAGAACGTGGGTTCCGAAAATTATATCCACAAACGGAAAGGTTTTCTTCATTCGCTGTGCAATATGTTCCTGCTGCACCATACAGCCGCATACCGCGATTATCATGTTTGGACTGCGCTTTTTGTAGTGCTTCAGCGCGCCGATATTGCCGAAAACTCTGTCCTCCGCGTTTTCACGGACTGCGCAGGTGTTGAACAGAACAAGGTCGGCATTTTCAACCTCGTTCGTAAATCCGTAGCCCATTTCGGCAAGCATACCCTTTATTTTTTCGCCGTCCGACACGTTTTGCTGACAGCCGTAGCTGTGAACGTGCGCCAGCGGTATATGGTCGTAAACATGAGTAACCGCCTTGACTTTCTGAATAAAGAACTTCTGTTCCTTAAGCTCGTCGGCAGATACAAGCTTTGTTTCCTGTTTCAATTTATCAATCCTTTCAATCTATACCTTTTCAGTATAACATAAAACCAACGCAATTTCAACAGTTTTTGACAGTCTTTGCAAACACTGCGCAGGTCACCGATTCCGCCCCTGCGGACATAATGACTTTTCCGACTTCGGAAAGGGTGCTTCCCGTTGTGCATATATCGTCGATCAGCAGCACTCTTTTGCCTAAAAAATCCTGCGGCTTGCTTGCCTTGAATGCGCCGATAAGATTTGTTCGGCGGGCTTTTCCCTTTAAATCCTTCTGCGATTCTGTTTTCCTGATTTTGACAATGCCCTTGCTTAACCGGATTCCCATTATTTCCGAAATTTCTTTTGCCATAAGCAGCGTCTGATTATATCCTCGTTTGTTATAGTCCGCTTTCAGCATCGGAACCGACGTTACAACGTCAAAGCTTTCGCCAATTGCCTCCAGTCTGTCGCAGATAAGTCTTGCCGCCGCCCACATTGCATAACCGCTGTTATCGTCCTTCATCGGATAAACAATCGTTTTTGCAGCGTCGTCATAAGCGCAGACCGCAATGATTTCTCCCATATCCGTGTCGGTTTTCGCCGTGTCAATAAAATCAAGCTTGGTGCAGCAGCTATCGCAGAAATACTTGTCCCACTCTATTTCCTTATCACAGAACGGGCAGCGGTTCGGATAAAGCACGCTTATAAACATCCGCTTAAGCTCATAGGCGGTCATTGTACAACGCCCTCTTTTCTCAGCTTGGATTCAAGCAGCGGCTTTATGCAGGAATACCGCAGCATTTTTCTGTTGTTGTACACCATTTCATAAACAAGCTGCTTTCTGCCCACCAATATCAGTATCTTCTTAGCTCTCGTTACCCCTGTGTATAGCAGGTTGCGGTACAGCAGGTTTTTCGATACGCTCGTCAGCGGCATTATTACCGCGCTGTACTCGCTGCCCTGACTTTTGTGTATGGTAACTGCGTAGGCGTGCTCTATTTTGGTCAGCATTTCGGTTGTGTAAATTGCCGCTCTGCCGTCAAAGTTGATTGTAATATATCCGTTGTGAGAGTCAACATCGGTCACAACGCCAATATCGCCGTTGAACACTCCGGAGCCTTTTTCTCCCGCCTTTGTCCACACAACGTCATAATCGTTCTTTATCTGCATAACCTTGTCGCCCATTCGGTAAACCACGTCAAAAAAGCGCAGCTCTTTTTTTGCTCTGGACGGCGGATTAAGTGCAAGCTGAAGTTCGCGGTTAAGCTCCTTTGTTCCCGCAACGCCTATTCGCGTCGGTGTGAGAATCTGTATATCGTCAATGGGGTCGAAGCCGTAGGTCTTTGGCAGACGGGTTTTGGCAAGGTCGATTATCAGCTTCGGAATATCGTTTTCATCAGGGCAGCTCATGAAAAAAAAGTCCTTTTTGCGGTTATCAAGCTCCGGCATATTTCCGCCTACGATTTCATGGGCGTTGGTAACAATCAAGCTTTCCGCAGCCTGTCTGAAAATTTCTTTAAGCTCCACCATAGGTATATGTCCGCCCGAAATAAGGTCGCGGAGAATATTTCCTGCGCCAACAGAGGGAAGCTGATTCGAGTCGCCTACCATAATAAGCTTTGCGTCAAGCCGCACCGCACGAAGCAGCGCCTCAAAAAGCAGTACGTCAACCATTGACATTTCGTCAACTACAATCACGTCCGCCTTTAGCTGATTTGTTTCGTTGTGCTTAAAGGCAAGCTTGTCCTCCTTTGAAAAATCCACTTCAAGCAGGCGGTGGATAGTCCTCGCAGGCTCGCCCGTCAGGTCAGACATACGCTTTGCCGCACGTCCCGTAGGGGCTGCAAGGGCAAGCTTTTTCTTCTTCGCCTTACAGAGCTGAATTACTGCGTTGAGCGTTGTGGTTTTTCCCGTACCGGGACCGCCGGTAAGTATGAAAAGATTGTTGCCCAGACAGCCGTTTATCGCTGCTTTCTGCAAGGTTTCGTAGTGAATGTTTTCGGTAAACTCAATGCCTGCAATATCGTCTGAAAAATCCTTGTTCAGCGGTGCGGACAGCTTTAGCATCTGGGAAAGCTTTGTGGTTATATAGTCCTCGGCATTGAAAAACTCGGTTATATACACAAACTCCCGCTCGCCGAATGACAGCGAAACAAACGCTCCTTCCTTTATCCCCGCCTCAAGCGAGCAGTCGAAAACCTGTCCGTCTACTCCAAGCTCATTGCAGACAATTTCAGCCAGCTTAACCCGCGGCAGGCAGGTGTGTCCGCTGAAGCTGTTTTCACGGAGGACGTACATTACGCCTGCTTTAACGCGATTCATGTCGTCGGTGTCTATGCCAAGCTCTTTTGCGATTTCGTCGGCTGTCTGAAAGCTGACGTCAATTCCGCTGCCGCACAGTACATATGGATTATCCTTTATAACCGAAATTGAGGAGCTGTCGTAGGTTCTCCAAACAGCCATACTTGTCATCGGGCTTATGCCATATTTCTGCAAAAATTCCACTACTGTCTTTACACCGCACAGCTTGCGGTACTCGGAGCTTATGTACAGCGCTTTGTCGGAGGTCAGCCCTTTTATCTGCGAAAGCCTAAGCGGGTCGTTTTCAATTACGTCAAGGGATTCCTCGCCGAAAGCCGCAACGATTTTCTTTGCCATTGCAGGACCAAGACCCCTGATAATTCCCGAACCGAGATAACGGCGGATTTCAGCGGGAGTTGTAGGCAGCATACGCTGACACACCTCCGCCTTGAACTGACGGCCGTACTTTGCGTTGTTCACATAGCTGCCGCTGAGCTCAAGGCGTTCCCCCTCAACAATATTGCCAAGCGTGCCAACAACGGTAATTATCCCCGAAGCTGTTTCAAGATTGAGAATAATATACCCGTTCTGTTCGTTGCGATAGATTACCTCGTCAACCGTGCCTTCCATTTTTAAAAGATTTTCCTGCATAAAGTCCTCGTTTTGAAAGTTTGTCGATAATGCAGCCGTAAAATATGCTGATTAGCTTTACGCCGCCGAATATTCCGCAGAATATTACAATGAAAAAATACAGATTCTGCACAAAAACACCCCCAAAGGATTATATGCAGAATCCGCAGCTATGGTTAGTTTGCTTTGCAGAGAATGCAGTTCCAGCCTTCCTGCTCGGTTACGCCGATTACGTCGATGCTGTTTTCCCTGAGGGCGGCAAGAACCTCGTCAAGACGCTCGGTAATTATGCCGGAAACGATAAGCGTTCCCTGCTTTTTGAGGAACGTCGCAAACAGCGGACTCATTCCGATAATTACATCGGCAACTATGTTGGCAGTGATAATGTCATAGCCTGTGCCGATAGCCTGACGAAGCTTTTCATCGTTAATAACGTTGCCGCAGTACGCCTTATAGCGGCTATTGTCAAAGCCGTTCTTTTCAACATTTTCTCCCGCAGTTGCAGCGGCGTTTTCAAACACGTCCACCATTACCGCGCTTTCTGCGCCGAGAAGAAGCCCGGCAATGGAGAGGATTCCGCTGCCGCAGCCTAAATCGAGCAGCTTATCGCCTTTCTTTATCACCTTTTCAAGAGTTTCCATGCAAAGCTTGGTTGTATGGTGCTGACCGGTTCCAAAGGTCGAGGCAGGGTCAATTTCAAGAACAGTTCTGCCGTGAGTATCGGGAACATTTTCCCAGGACGGCTTTACAATAAGCTTTTCGCCTACGTTGAACGGTTTGTAATACTGCTTCCAGTTATTCGCCCAGTCCTCTTCACAGACTGAGTCAATCTCAACGCGCAGGCTGCCGTAAAGGTTCTCTGCGTCCCTCGCCTTTATTTCGGCAATAGCTCCTCTTACCGCTGTAAGCATTTCCGCTCCCTGCTCGTTGTCCTGCAAATAAAAGGTTATATGGGTTTCAACCGTCTTAAGTCCCATTAAATCATCGTCAACATAATCCCAGTTGGACTCCTTGTTCTCTAAAAACTCCTCAAAGTCAGCGCTGTCGTGAATGATAAAGCCTGTTATGCCAAGCTCCGAAAGCTGCATCACAAGCACGTTTACTGCTGCTGACTCGGTATAAATATCAATCTGCTTAAAGTTCATTTCGTCATTTCCTTTATAAAAATACTTTACCTTATATTATGCAATATTTTTCAAAAAAAAGCAATACCATTTGAGGCTTTTTGCTCAACTGACGCAAATATAAAGCCCTCTCTGCATGACAGAGAGGGTGTCTTTATGCTGATGTTTCGGCTTTCTGCTTGTTTGCCTTGATAATTTTCTGACGTGAAAACTCCTCGCGCTCCTTTTCTTCAAGTGCGTTGGTAATAAATTTAACCTGAGCCGTATATTTCGGAATAAGGATATTTTTTAGCGCGTTTGCTCTTTTCTGAGTTTTCTTTATTGCAATCGCAAGACGGTATATGCTGTTTTCAATCTCCGCAAGAGTTACTGTGAGCCGCTTGGTTTCGTTGAAACAGATATATGCTCGGTCAAACTGGGAATTGGTCATTGAAGAGCTGTAAACCATTTTATCCCGATTGTCGTCAATTGAAACGGTTGGCAGCTCAACGCCCATTACGCTGCGATAGCTCACCTTGACGCTGTTTTCAAGAGGAATCTGATTTGCATAAGGTGAAATAACACCAAGCATAATATTTGCCTTTTGCAGCGACAAATAAGCCTCGCCGTAGGTTTTTTCGATGCTGCCGCGAAGTTCCTTTGCCTTATCCGAAAGGTTTACCATTTCACGGATAAGAATATTGCGCTTTCTGTCCATAAGCTCATAGCCAAGCTGAGCCTGATGCAGAGAACGCTTTGCGTTTATTAAGTTGCCCTTGGTAGGGAAAATCTGCTGCTCTGCCATAAGCCTGTCACCTTACTTTAAAAATCTTTCTGCTCTTTCGGGGTTGTAATACTGAGAAATAAGCTGCTCGCTCATACGGTCAAGCTCGCTCTTTGGCAGCATTGAAAGCAAATCCCACGCAAGATTCAGCGTATCGTCAATGCTTCTGTTTTCGTCAAAGCCCTGCTTCAGGAAGTTCTGCTCAAAAGCAACGCCGAACTTCATGTACGCCTTGTCTATCGGAGAAAGCTCGTCCTCACCGATAACCGACGCCAGCGCTCTTGCGTCCTGCACTTTCGCATAAGCTGCAAAAAGCTGGTTTGCAACGTCGGGGTGGTCGGGTCTTGTAAAGCCCTCGCCGATACCGTCCTTCATAAGACGCGAAAGTGAGAGAAGCACTGAAAGACCCGGATAAACGCCTGTCTGGTCAAGGTTTCTGTCAAATACTATCTGTCCCTCTGTAATGTACGCCGTTAGGTCGGGGATAGGGTGGGTAATATCATCGTTAGGCATTGTAAGAATCGGAATCTGCGTTACAGAACCGCTGCTGCCCTCAACTACGCCTGCGCGCTCATACATAGCTGCAAGGTCGGAGTAAAGATAACCCGGATAGCCCTTTCTGCCGGGGATTTCGCCCTTTGACGAGGAAAATTCACGAAGCGCCTCGCAATATGACGTAAGGTCGGTCATGATTACCAGAATGTGCATATTCTTCTCATATGCAAGATATTCTGCAACGGTAAGCGCGCACTTAGGAGTAAGAATACGCTCGATTATCGGGTCGTTAGACAGGTTCAGGAACATTACAACTCGTTCGATTGCGCCTGTTTCCTCGAACGAGCGGCGGAAATAGTCCGCAACGTCATTCTGAACACCCATTGCCGCGAATACAACGGCGAAGTCCTTGCCCTCGCTGTCAGCAATTTTTGCCTGACGTACAATCTGAACGGCAAGCTTATTGTGAGAAAGACCTGAACCCGAGAAAATCGGCAGCTTCTGACCTCTTATAAGGGTCATCAGGCAGTCGATTGACGAAATGCCTGTGTGAATGTAGTTGCGCGGATAGGAACGGGCGGCAGGATTTAATGCGCGTCCGTTAATATCCCCCATTTTTTCGGGGAAAACAGGACCAAGCCCGTCAATAGGCTTTCCTGCGCCGTTGAAAACCCTGCCGAGCATTTCTGATGCCAGCGGAATTTCAAGCGGTTTTCCTGTAAAAACCGTTTTTGTATTTTCTAGGGACAGTCCGTTTGTACCCTCGAAAACCTGAAGAACGACCTTGTCGCCCTCCATTTGTACAACGCGTCCAAGACGTTCTGTTCCGTCCTCAAGGTGAATATTGGCGATTTCCTCGTAGGAAACTCCCTTTACGCCCTCAAGGCAGACTAAAGGACCATTGATTGAGCTAAGTCCTGCGTACTGAATATCCATTGTCAATCCTCTCCTTTAGTCAGCTTATCAAATAAATCGTCGATTTCCTTGATGTATTGGTCAAACATTTCAGGCTTGTCATTTGGAATGTCATATTTCATCTTGACAAGCTTGTCGAACATATTGTACTTCATTACGGTTGAAAGCATGACGCCCTTGTTGATTGCGTCAAGAGCCTTGTGATAAAGCTCAAGTATTGTTTTCATCATAAGGCGCTGCTTTTCCATAGGCACATAGGTATCGTCCTTGTGGAACGCGTTCTGCTGAAGGAATCCCACACGGATTACCTTTGCAATTTCAATTGTAAGCTTCTGGTCGTCGGGAAGAACGTCCGCGCCGATAAGCTTTACGATTTCCATAAGGTTGTTTTCTTCAATCAGCAGCGTGTTGATTTCCTGCCTTAACTGCATGAAATCCGCGCCGACGTGTTCCTTGTAATAGGGCGCCAAATCCTCCATATACTCGGAATAGCTGGTAATCCAGTTGATTGCGGGATAATGACGGGCGTAAGCAAGCGACTTATCAAGCGCCCAGAAGCAGCGGACGAAACGCTTTGTATTCTGAGTAACAGGCTCTGAGAAGTCCGAGCCCTGGGGAGAAACCGCACCGATAATAGTAACGCTTCCTTCTTCGCCGCAAAGCGTGTTTACATAGCCTGCACGTTCGTAGAACTCTGAAAGTCTTGATGGCAGATATGCAGGGAAGCCTTCCTCGGCAGGCATTTCTTCCAGTCGGCCCGAAATCTCACGGAGCGCCTCTGCCCAGCGTGATGTGGAGTCAGCCATGATAGCGATATGATAGCCCATATCGCGGTAATATTCCGCAAGGGTAATGCCTGTGTAAATAGAAGCCTCACGGGCTGCAACAGGCATATTTGACGTGTTGGCGATAAGCACCGTTCTGTCGGTCAGCGGTCGGTTTGACTTAGGGTCGATAAGCTCGGAGAACTCTTCGAGCACCTGCGTCATTTCGTTTCCTCGCTCGCCGCAGCCGATATAAACGATAATATCCGCGTCGCACCACTTTGCAAGCTGATGCTGAGTCATGGTCTTGCCTGTGCCGAATCCTCCCGGGATTGCAGCCGTACCGCCCTTTGCGATAGGCAGAATTGTATCAACGATACGCTGACCTGTGATAAGGGGCTTTGTGATAGGCAGGCGCTTTGCAACAGGTCTTGGCGTACGGATAGCCCATTTCTGACACAGCGTCAGCGGAATTTCCGTTTCCTCGCCCTCAATGCTGAGCTTTGCAACAACGTCGTTCACCTTATATTTTCCGTCGGCGGCAGCGTATGTAACGGTTGCTTCCTTAACGGACGGTGAAATCATGCATTTGTGGGTAACAAGGGGAGTTTCGGGGCAGGTTGCATAAACCTGACCTGCCGTTACCTTGTCGCCGACCTTAACGTTCATTGTAACATCGAACAGTCGCTCCTCGTCAAGGGACGGTATTGCGCTGCCCTCGGTAACAAATGAACCGCTTATATTTTTCATATCACGCAGCGGACGCTCGATTCCGTCAAAGATGTTGGAAATGATTCCGGGACCCAGTGTTGCGCACATTGGCATTCCCGTTGTCATAACAGCTTCGCCGACCTTAAGTCCTGCGGTGTTCTCATAAACCTGAATAATTGTAAAGTCGTCGCTTACGCCGATAACCTCGCCGATAAGCTTTTTATCGCCGACATAAACCATCTCTCGCATTGAGAAATCCTTGGTGTCCTTTACCTTTACAACAGGTCCGTTAATAGCATAAATCGTGTTCAAAATAACACCTCATGTATTCAGATTATAGCTGCATTGCGGAGTTGCTGACGAAATTCTCCTTTTCTTTTCTGAAGCTTTCGTCAAGCGTGCGGTCGACATAACGGTTTTCCTCAGGGTATCTGAATGTTATGCCGCCCAGCTTTATGCTCCTGTCGGTTTCAACCGCAATCCCGTACCCGCCGAGCAGCTTTTCTGCAAGCTCCCTGTCGGCCGGCTTAACATAAGCGGTTACGCCGTCATAGAACGGATATGCGCCGTTTACCTCCTCCGCAGCCTTTTTCATGTAATCGGTATATTTTTCGCTTTTGGTAAATTCAAGCACCTTAACGGAAATTCCGTCAAAGAAATCGTCAACCAGCTTATTTCTGTGGGCAAGGATTTCCCTGTTTGCCTCAAAGCTTTTGTGGGAAACAGATTTGCTAAGCTCCTGCTTGATTGCCTTGGTTTCGGTTGAAACCTTGACATAGCTGCTGTCGATAAACTCATCGTCAGCCTTGGCAAGAATTGCCTCCGCTTTCTTTTTTGCCGAAATCAGTATCTCGTCAATTTCGCCCTTGATTTCCTTGTCAATTTCCGCCTGAAAGCGCGATAATTTCTCTTCTGTATCAGCCATTTCCTTTAATCCTTTCGGTTTATAGCTTTATTCCGATAGCTTCGTTTACATAGCTGCTGATAGTATCGGAAATCTGAGATGTTCCGTGACGGTCGGGAATTTCAACAATCAGTGGCTTGGGACAATTGAGCTTTAGATCATAAACCTTGTCGTGACAAAGATTGATGAGCTTTTCCGTCATCAGTACAATTGCAACATCCTTATCGGCCATTGCGGTATCAAGCGCCTTTTCAACCTCATCGGGCTGATGTACAACGACTCCCTCGATTCCTGCAAGCCGCATACCCATCTGGGTATCAATGTTATCGCTGATTAAAAAGAATTTCATAACTGCCTCTCGGTATTAGCTGTAAAGGATAAGGATAGAAATAAGCAGACCGTAAATAGCAACACCTTCGCCCAGCGCTACGAAAATCAGCGATTTTGTGAAGTTCTTTTCATCTTCGCTTGTTGCTCCGATAGCCGCAGGAGCCGCGCCGCCTACTGCAATACCCGTACCGATTGTTGCAAGACCTGTTGAAAGTGCGGCGCCGAGATACTTAAGTCCATCGCCAAGACCTGCCACAGCGCCTGCCGCTTCAGCTGCCGCTCCTGCCGCTTCAGCGCTTACGCCTAACGGAAGTGCAACTGCCATAACTACCATGCAGCCGATAAATGAAAGTGCGTTTGTTAAAATTGTTTTCTTGGCATTAACCTTTTTGCCGGATTTCTGTCTTTTGATTGCAACGATGAATGGAATTACAATCAGCGCTGTTGCTAAAAGCGGTAATAAAAATAACATTTTCTTTTCCTCCGATTTAATTCTCTAAATCAAAATTAACCATAATTGGCTTGAACGGTTTTCCGTCCCCTGTATAGAAGCGGCTGAATACCTCATAGAATTCAAGACGAAGTACTTGAATACCGACGAGGAAGCCCTCTAAACCGATAACAAAGGCGTTGCCCAATATCTCGACTACAATTGAGCCGCCGCCCGCCTGAGCTGCAAGCACGTTTACAACCAGCATCATACCCGCGTGGCTCAGTACAAAGCCGCCGATACGCAGGAACGACATTGTGTTGGTGATATAGGTAAGACAGCTTTCGAACAGCTCGATAACTCCCTCAATAATGAAGTTGCCAACCGACTTTTTCTTCTTCGGCGCAGCTTCTTCGGGAAGATGCAGACGCTTGTCCTTGCGAATATCCTCAATATGCTCAGGCATTTTCATGCGCTCAAACCCAAGCTGCTCAAATGCCCTGTCAACAACCGCTGATGAAGCCTTTGGAGCGATATACACGCCCATTACCGCGTCGTCGTCGCTTTCAAACGGGTAGAAAACGAAATCAAGCTCGCTGTAATCCTCAAGCTTTTCATAGGACTTAACAGGAAGTCTGCCGTAACGCGCCTTGATGTACTCGCACTTTAAAAGCTCCTCAAGAGTTGTGTTGTTACCCGATACGCTTTCGACTTCTGTTATTGAGTCGCTGTACGTCTTGACCGCTCTTAAGAGCGCTGCGTTTCTCTTTGACTTTGTTCCCTTTATTTTCGAGGAAATAAAGTGAGAAACAGGCTCCTTAAAGAACATGATTACCAGCGGCAGAATGATAAGACAGCCTACATAAGCGGGGGTAAACATCTCTATTCCGAAGCCGAGCTGTAAAGCTGCGCCCGCAAGAACCGCCATGTAGAAAATCATGCCCACAACACCGTTTGACCCTAAAATTCCCTGTTCCACATTGCCTTTTTTCAGGCTCAGCCGTATGTTGAACGCCATTGATACAAGTATCAGGAACGCGCCGATTACAAGGGTTGCAATAAGCAGATAGCTTGAAATCTGGAAAATGTCCTTCGGCGCTGTTGTGAAGCCGAGAGTTTTGTAAATAGGTTCTATTTTGAAAAACGGTTCAATCAGCTCCTCGTTGCCGAAAACCGAGCCGTAAAGCGTTCCGAATACCGCACCGGAAAGACCTATGCGAACCATTATCGGTCCAAGCTTTACGTTCTTCCACTTTGCAAGAATAAAGCCGAGCAGTGCAATTACAAGCCCCTGCCCCAAATCGCCGAACATTATGCCGTACATCAGCATATATGTGACAGCGACGTAAGGCGTTGGATCCATGCCGCCGTATGACGGAAGTCCGTACATCTTGACGAACATTTCGAACGGTCTGAAAACAACGTTGTTCCGCAGCTTTACAGGCGGCGTCGCCGATGGGTCGGAATCTGCGGGCTTAAAGCTTATTTCAATTCCGTCTATATCGCCGAGCAGCTCGATAAAGCGTTTTTTCTCGCGTTCCGGCACAAATCCCGACACGAAGAACCTGTTGTTTATTACAGAAACGTTTGTTCTAAGCTCATAGCTGTCGCTGATTGCTTTCAGCTTGTTGAAAACGCGGATAAACTTGTCCTTTTCACGATTGCCTAGCTCGCCGAGCTTTGCCTTGATTTCATCAAGCTGTTCGCTTTCCTGCTTTACAAGCCTGAGGATTTCCATCTTGGACTCGTCTGCCGTTCCGTGGAGATAATCAGGCATTCTTACTCGCTCAAAGTAGATTGAGTTGAACATATCGTCAATCTCGACGCTCTGAGAAGCCGGAACCAGATACAATCCCCAAACGTAATCCCCGTCGTTTTCAAACTGATAAAAATAGAACGTGTGGTCGCTGAAATATTCCATTTTCGGAACGCTGTCAACAGGCAGCCGCCCGAAACGCACCTTAACATATTTGCAGGCGTAAAGATCTGCAAAGTTTACATTCAGTCCCGCCAGCTGCTCAACCTGAACCAGCGTCTTGCTGTGCTGTTCAAGCTGTGCGTCAAGCCGCTGTTTTTCCTCAAACAATGCGCCGTATTCTTTTTCGATTTTCTCCAGATAATCGGCAAAGTCAATACTGACATTGTACTCCACGTCATCGTACTCGGCAGGTACGAGCTTGATTCCAAGACCGTCCGCCAGCGCTTTTGCACGCTTTACAAGCGGCGCGTAGACGTTCTTGTCCTTAAGCGTTCGGAATCCGCTTTTCTCGCCCGATGAATTGTGGGAGGATGAAATCATGTGGAAGCAATTGCTTTCACAGCATTTCATTAAGGTCTTATTTACTTTCTTCAGCGCTCCCTCAATCTGAACAAGCGCCATTTTTTCAATTGCCATTTATTCACCCCGCCCTGTTTTATATGACAAGCAACTTTTCAATTTCCTGCGGTGCAAGGGAGTATCTGATACCCTCGATGATTTTGCGTATATTGGTCTGTTCAACCTCAAACAGCATAACCAGAGCGTACATTACCATTGTACCGTTTTTGGAAAGCCGAAGCTGTTTCTTGCAGCGGCTGAAATTGTATCGCCGTATCGCCACTTCAAGATTGTCACGGTCGTATTCTATATTTTCCTTGAAATACTTTTTGCGCAGAATATCGAAAATCTTCTCGTCAGGATTGTTGCTGCTGAGTATTTCGTCTATCTGCTGCATTGTAATTCTGTAATGAAAAGGCTTGAGCACTCTTTTTATGTTCTCATTGCTCTCGCCGAAGTAGCGTTTCATTCGGTAACAGGTAAGCAGGTTATCAAGATCCGCCTGCCGCAGGAAAATTTCCTTAAGCTCGGCTGCTTCGCTGCCTTTAAAGCTGTTGCCTATCTGCTTAAACGCCCACTTTGTGTAGTACAGATAAAGCGCTGTGCTGCAATCCTCAACGTCAGCCTGTCCGACCGTGTTCAGAAACGGTTTAAGCACCTTTGCGTAGGGCGTTTCGGCAAGCACCTTGAGCAAATCGTCCCACGTTCTGCACGAAGCCATCGCCATCAGGTCAAACGACGCATATTCCGTCAGATATGTAGGCATCGACGTAATAAAGCTGTCGTACGATTTTATGTTGATAAAAATGATTGCATTTACTATCTGTTCTATTTCCTTGCGCTTTATCAGAAACGATGAAAAACCGTTTTTGCTTTCAGCGCTGAACTTGCATAGCTTTATGTAATACTCGAACACATTCTTGTCGAGTATTGCCTCGACCTGTCCGCGGTGAACCTGGTTTTCAACCACGTTTGAGAAAACCTTGCCGAAACGCTGGGTTCCTTTGAGATAAGCCGCAACCGCCCCGACCGACTGCTTGTGAACAAGGTTATTGTAATCCTCGCTGTCAAGAAAGCCGCCGTAAACCGCTCTTGCTTTTGCAATCAGCGCATTTGATGAATTAGCCATAAGCCTTTCCTTTCATCAGCCGATTATTCTGGCAAGAATTTCTTTTTCCCAATCAGCCTTATGGCTGTTCATGCTTTCGTCAAGGCGGGCAAAAGCCTCAGCTTTTTTCTCCTCAATTTTCGCAATCTCATCTTCAGCCATTTTGCCGTAGCTGTCTTTAACAATTCCGAGGCGCTTTTCCGCACGGGCGTTATAGTCAACTTCCATTTTGCTCTTTTTGCTCTCGGCGTCTTCAATCATCTCTCTCGCCTGACGGTTGGCGTCCGCAACCTTCTGCCTTGCCTGCTTGTCAAGCTCGATTATCTTTTCAATTGAATTTGTCACTCTATCCCTTCCCTTCGGAGTTGTTTTATATATACATATTTAAATACATTCTTTATATTATACCATTTTCGATTGATTTGCAACGTCATTTTCTACAAAAAAGCTTGAATTTTTATATAAAAATGTATGAAATTATTCAGCTGAAAACGTTCAGCTTTGTTGTAAAAAGCTGTAAAAAGCAGCAAAAAGCGCTCGGCAGCCGTCTTTGCAGCACCGAACGCCTTTGTTCATTTATCACGTTGAATCAGTTCTTTAAGCTCTGGAGCGGAGCGGGAATACGTCCGCCTCTGCTGATGAACTTGCTTGGAGAGAACTTGTTGATCTTCATAACGGGACCGCTTCCGAACAGACCGCCGAATTCAAGCTCCTCGCCTTCCTTCATTCCGATTGCGGGGATTACGCGGACAGCGGTTGTCTTGCTGTTTACCATGCCGATTGCCGCTTCGTCCGCAATCATAGCGGAAATAACGTCGGCGTGCGTGTCCCCCGGAACAACTATCATGTCAAGTCCAACGGAGCAGACAGCAGTCATTGCCTCTAACTTTTCAATGCAGAGCGAACCGCAGCGAGCGGCGTCAATCATGCCTGCGTCCTCGGAAACGGGGATAAATGCGCCTGAAAGTCCACCAACATGAGATGAAGCCATTACGCCGCCCTTCTTTACAGCGTCGTTGAGCATCGCAAGAGCGGCAGTGGTACCGTAAGCGCCGCAGCTTTCAAGTCCGATTTCCTCAAGAATATGAGCAACCGAGTCGCCAACGGCAGGAGTAGGAGCCAGTGAAAGGTCGACAATTCCGAACGGAACGCCCAGCATTTTACTTGCCTCCGTACCTACAAGCTGACCCATTCTTGTGATTTTGAACGCGGTTTTCTTGATTACGTCGGCAACCTCGTCTATGCTTGCGTCAGGCATTTTTGAAAGCGCAGCGCGAACAACGCCCGGACCGCTTACGCCCACGTTCAGCACGCAGTCAGCCTCGCCCACGCCGTGGAATGCGCCCGCCATAAACGGGTTATCCTCAACAGCGTTGCAGAATACGACTATTTTGGCGGCGCCGAAGCAGTGATCGTTTGCAGTGAGCCTTGAAGCCTCGACAATGGTTTCGCCCATCATCTTTACGGCGTCCATGTTGATGCCTGCTCTTGTCGAGCCGACGTTTACCGATGAGCAAACTCTTGTTGTGTAGGCAAGCGCCTCGGGGATTGACTTTATAAGCTCTAAATCGCCTGCCGCAAAGCCCTTCTGCACCAGTGCGGAGTATCCGCCTATGTAGTTTACTCCTGTGCCGTCCGCAACTCTTTCAAGAGTTTTCGCATATTTTACCGGGTCGCCGTGTGACGCGGCAACCAGCATAGAGATAGGCGTAACGGAAAGGCGCTTGTTGATAATCGGAATACCGTAGCGCTTTTCGATTTCCTCGCCTGTCTTTACATGATTTGCGGCAACGCGCATCATCTTTTCGTAAACCTTATCGCAGGACTTGTCAATATCCGAATCGATACAGTCGAGAAGCGAGATACCCATTGTGATTGTACGAATATCAAGATTCTCCTCCTGTATCATCTTTATGGTTTCTAAAATATCGTTTGAATTAAGCATGAATCAAAATCCTTTTCCCTTTATATTCTGTGCATCGAGTTGAAAATATCCTCATGCATAACGTGTACCTGAAGCCCCATTTCATCGCCGCAGGCCTTGAGTTTATCTGCAAGCACGGAATAGTCTGTGGTGCATTTTGAAATATCAATCATCATGGTCATCGCAAACATATCCTGCATGATTGTCTGCGTAACGTCCATAACGTTTGCATTGCATTCTGCACAGATTGCTGTAATCTTTGCAAGAATTCCGACTGTATCCTTACCTAAAACTGCTACTACTGCTCTCATTTTCTGATCCTTTCTGACTGTAAAAAAATATTACTGATTTCTATTATACATTCAATTTCGGAAATTGTAAAGATTTTCATAGACAAATTTTCATTTTTGTGATAAAATATAAAAACAGACATAATAAGCAGGATTTTTTTGCTTTAACATCAAAGGACAAAAGAAATGATACCATTCGATTTTCACAATCACTCAAATCAATCTCCGGACGGAGTCGATACTCCGAGGGCGATGGCTGAACGCGCAATCGAGCTTGGAATGAAGCACTACGCGCTGACCGACCATCTTGAAATAAACAAATTCTACGATGAGGAATTTCAATACGAGGAGCCTGTAAGGCAGTCGTCTGTAATCGTGCCTGCCCTTGCGGAAGAATACAAGGACAAAATCCATATTGCATACGGCGTTGAGCTGGGACAGCCGTTCCACGATATGCCGCTTACGCAGCGTATTCTCGATACCTACGACTTTGACTTCATCATCGGTTCATGCCACATGATACGCGGCTATGACGACTTCTACTTCCTTGATTACAACAAAATCGACCCTCAATTCCTGCTTAACGTTTATTACGAGGAGATACTGGAAATGTGCGAATGGGGCGGCTTTGACGTACTGGGACACCTCACCTACCCCCTCCGTTATATAACAGGCGAATTCGGCATACAAATCAACATGGACGAATACGAGGACATAATCAGGGAAATTTTCATCACACTTATCAAAAACGGCAAGGGTATTGAAATCAACACCTCCGGACTGCGTCAGAAAATCGGGAAAGCGCTGCCTGACCTGCATTATGTTAAAATGTACAGAGAGCTTGGCGGCGAAATTCTTACAATCGGCTCAGACGCTCACTGCACAGCCGACCTTGGAAAAGGCGTGCTTGACGGCATTGAAATCGCAAAGCAGGCAGGCTTTAACAAGGTTGCGTTCTTTAAAAAACGCACCCCTGAATTTATCACAATATAACACGACAAGATGCGCAAGCGCATGATATAACTTTTTACGAGAAAGGAAATTGCTATGGAAAAACTGGTTAATCTTTTAAGAGAAAACGCCCGCCTTACAAACGAACAGCTGGCGGTTATGCTGGGTACTACCCCTGAGGCGGTCGCGGCGGACATAGCGGCGCTTGAAGAATCAGGAATGATTATCGGATATTCCGCTATTATAAATGAAGAAAAATTTGACAAGAACTGCGTTACTGCGTTTATCGAGCTGAGAGTTTCACCTCAGGTGGAATGCGGCTATGACGACATCGCCGAAATAATCGCACAGTACAAGGAGGTTGACTCCGTCCGCCTTATGAGCGGCTCCTTCGACCTTGCCGTTACTATCAGAGGCACAAACCTGCGCGATATTGCCATGTTCGTATCAGACAAGCTTGCCACCCTCAAGGGCGTGCTTAGCACAACAACCCACTTCATTTTACAGCGTTACAAAGAAAAAGGCATTGAGTTTAAAAACGACTCGGGCGATGAAAGGAGTCTTGTTTCCCCGTGATAGATTATGATAAAATAATTTCCCAAAAGGCAAAGGAAATAAAGCCTTCGGGAATAAGAAAATTCTTTGATATTGCAAATTCGATCGAAAACGTAATTTCCCTTTCGATTGGCGAGCCTGATTTCAAAACTCCGTGGGCAATCCGCAAGGAGGCAATCAGCGTTCTCGAAAAAGGCAAAACAAGATATACATCAAACGCAGGTCTTGACGGACTGCGCGAAGCAATCGCCGATTATCTTCAGCAGACAATCCGTACAAGCTACGACCCTAAATCGGAAATACTTGTAACAATAGGCGGCTCCGAGGCAATCGACGCAACATTCCGCGCAATAATCGAGGAGGGGGACGAAATCCTTATCCCCGAACCGTCATACGTTTGTTACAGTCCCCTTGTTACTCTGGCAGACGGCGTGCCGGTAGCAATTGAAACAAAGGAAGAAAACAATTTCAAGCTGACGGCGGAGGAGCTTATTGCGAAAATAACTCCAAAGACAAAGGCGCTGGTTCTCCCGTATCCGAACAACCCCACAGGAGCGGTAATGCGCAGGGAGGACCTTGAAAAAATCGCAGGCGTTATCAGAGATACCAACATTCTGGTAATTTCGGACGAGATTTATTCCGAGCTGACATACGGCGATGAAAAACACGTTTCCATTGCCGAAATCTACGGCATGAAGGAACGCACCGTCGTTATCAACGGCTTCTCAAAGGCGTTCTCAATGACAGGCTGGCGACTGGGCTACGCAGTCGGTCCCGCGCCTATTATCAAGCAGATACTGAAAATTCACCAGTACGGCATTATGTGCTCCCCTACAACAAGTCAGTACGCAGCTATAACCGCGCTGAAGGACTGCCGCTCGGACGTCGACTACATGGTAGGCGAGTACGATATGCGCCGCAGACTGTGCGTAAAGGGCTTCAACGATTTAGGACTCCATACATTCGAGCCTGAGGGCGCATTCTATGTGTTCCCATGCATAAAATCAACAGGACTTTCTTCGCAGGAATTCTGTCAGCGTCTTATTCAGGATAAGAAAATCGCCGTTGTTCCGGGCGACGCATTCGGCGCAAGCGGCGAAGGATATATACGAATTTCCTACGCTTACTCGGTAAATCACCTTAACACCGCCATTTCCCGTATCGGAGAGTTTCTGAATGAACTTAAAAACAACGGTTAAGGCATACGCAAAGCTGAATCTGTTTCTCGACATAACAGGACGGCTGCCAAACGGCTATCATGAGCTCTGCACCGTCATGCAGCAGATTGATCTGCATGACGATGTGGAAATCACCGTAAAGGACGGCAAAGGAATAAGCGCCGCCTGCGACAATCCGCAGATTCCATGCGATGAGCGCAACATTGCCTGCAAGGCTGCAAAGGCTTTTCTTGAGCGGCTTGGCGTTGATTATTCAGTTGAAATAGACGTAACAAAGCGTATCCCTCTCGAAGGAGGAATGGGCGGCTCAAGCACTGACGGAGCGGCTGTTCTTACAGGTCTGAACAGACTTTTGGGCAGCCCGTTTACAGCTGAACAGCTTTACGAAATGGGCGACGGGCTTGGCGCTGACGTGCCTTTCTGTATCCGCGGCGGAACCGCCCTGTGCAAAGGAACAGGAAGTATTTTCACCGAGGTAAATCCGCTTTCCGACTGTGTTTTTGTAATAATTCAGCCTGATTTTACAAATAATACGGGAATAGCATATATGAGCTACGACAAGGCTCCGCTTCCTGCGAACAAGGGCGTTGACAATATGCTTTCGGGGCTGAAAAGCGGAAATCTGAAAGCGGTCGCCGAATCCTGCTACAATGTCTTTGAGAAGCTTTACGCAGACAGGAGGATTGACAAAATCCGCACGGAAATGCTTGCGCTCGGCGCACTGGGAGCCTGCATGACGGGCAGCGGAAGCGTGGTGTTCGGGATATTTGACAATGAGAAAAAAGCGGAAAATGCCCTTAAATTTCTCAAATATCCTTTCGGAATTACCGCAAAACCTATAAATAACCCTTGAAATGCAGGAAAAAATGTAGTATAATAAATTGGTATGTAACGAGAAAGGAATGATTTTTATGGTAGAAATTCAGAATCATCTTGGCAAAATCAATATCACAAAGCAGTTTTTTGCCGCTCTGATCGGCGGAACAGTTACAAATTGTTTCGGCGTGGTTGATATGAATGTTGGCAACACAAAGCAAACCATTATCGAGTCACTTCCCTTTATCCGTAAAAAAACATATATCGATAAGGGCGTTACTGTCAGCTATCTGCACGATAAGCTGATTATCGACCTCCACATTACTGTTATGTACGGCGTGAATGTTGCGTCAGTGGTCAAGAGCATTCAGCACAAGGTTCGCTATGTTGTTGAGGACGAAACGGACATTCCCGTTGAAAAGGTCAATGTATATATTGACGCAATAAAATCATGATTAAATTATTGTAATTAAAGGGAGTGTAGTTTTGAATATTAGCGGCAAGATGCTCCGTGACGCTGTAATTTCCGGAGCAAACAATATTGTAAACAACAGAAACATGGTTGACGAGCTTAACGTTTTCCCTGTTCCCGACGGCGATACAGGTACAAATATGTCAATGACCATCAAAAACGCTCTGCCTGAGCTGAAGCTGATGTCAGACGCTGTTACCGTAGGCGCAGTCGCAGACACAACCGCCTCCGCCATGCTCAGAGGAGCAAGAGGAAATTCGGGCGTTATACTTTCCCTGCTTTTCAGAGGCCTTTCAAAGGGACTTACGGGAAAAACAACCGCTACTCCTAAAGAGTTCTGCTCGGCTCTCGCTATTGGCGTCGACGCTGCTTACAAGTCCGTTATGAAGCCTACCGAGGGTACTATTCTTACCGTTGCAAGAGAAGCTTCGGAAGCCGTAAACGCGCTTGCCGAAACCACCGATGACCTTACGGAGATATTTGCCGAGCTTACAAAAAAAGCAAAGGAATCCCTCGACAACACTCCTAAGCTGCTCCCCGTTCTTGAAAAGGCAGGTGTTGTTGACGCAGGCGGCATGGGCTTCCTCGTTATCATGCAGGGCATGGAAAAGGTCATGTCCGGCGGCGAACCAATCAAAACCGCCGAGGATGAAAAAGCAAAGCAGCCTGTTATTACCAATGCGGCAGGCTCCGTTGAAGCCGATATTGAATTTACTTACTGCACAGAGTACCTTGTTGTGAAAAAAGAGGGCGCTAAGGACCCGAAGCTGCTGAGAGCCTTCCTTGAAACAATCGGCGACTGCGTTGTCGTAGTTGACGACGATGACATAATCAAGGTTCACGTTCATACGGAACACCCCGGCAAGGCTCTTGAAGAGGGACTGCTTTTCGGCTCGCTCATTAACATGAAGGTTGAAAACATGAAGGAGCAGCATAAGGGACAGACTCAAAAGGTTGAGCTTGCAAAGCAGCAGAAGTTAGCTCCGGTAAAGCCCGAAAAGAAATACGGTTTTGTATCCGTTGTTTCGGGCGCAGGTCTTGAGGCGCTGTTCACCGATCTTGGCGTTGACAGCATTGTAAGGGGCGGTCAGACCTCAAACCCGTCAACTGAGGACATACTTGAAGCAATTCTTGCTACCCCCGCTCACAACGTTTTTGTTCTTCCCAACAACAAAAACATCATCATGGCGGCTGAACAGGCTGTAAAGCTTGCCGACAGAAACGTTATCGTTCTCCAGTCAAGAACAATTCCGCAGGGAATTGCCGCTATGCTCAGCTTTGACCCTGACGCTGAAATAAACGAAAACAGCATCGCTATGACCGAGGCTTTGGACAGAGTTGGAACAGGCTCGGTAACCTTTGCCGTTCGCGACAGCGAATTTGAGGGCAAAAACATCAAGCAGGGCGACATTATGGCGATGGAAAACGGTAAGCTTGCCTTTGTTGAAAAGGACGTTCAGAAAGCGCTTTACAAGGTTACCAAAAAGCTTATAAACGGAAATACTTCCTACATCACTCTTATCTATGGCGCCGATGTTTCGGACGAAGCTGCACAGCAGGCTTACGAATTTATTAAGGGCAAGATAAGCGACGATATTGAAATTACGCTCGTAAACGGCGGACAGCCTGTTTACTACTATTACGTTTCGGTTGAATAATGAACATCTCAGGCGGTTTCAGACCGCCTGATTTTATACAAACTATTATGTCACTCAAAAACACACCACTTACCGCAATCACAGGAATAGGCGAAAAAAGAGCTGCCCTGTACCATAAGCTTGGCATAAACAGCGTCTATGATTTGCTGACGTTTTATCCGCGGGATTATGTGGATTTCAATTCGCCAATCCCCATAAATCAGCTTGAAGACGGTGAAACTGCGGTTTTTCACGGCTATGTCAGCAAAAAACTGCATCCTTATATCGGACCGAAATACTCCATTTTCAAGTGTATTGTCAGCGATGAAAGCGGCGATATTCTATGCACTTTTTTCAACAGCAAGTTTGTTTTCGACAAGCTGTTTGAGGGAAAGGAGTACGTTTTTTACGGCAAGGTAACAGGCGATTTTATCCGCAGGGAAACCTCATCTCCCCTGTTCATCAGCGCGGACAGCGAAAACCGACTTACGCCGAAATATCACCTTACAAGCGGACTCACTCAGAACATGGTTGCAGGCAATCTGAGAAGCGCCCTCAAAATGTACAGTGAGCCTGATTTGCTTGGAAAGGATATTTGCGAAAAATATGGGCTTGCAGACAAGAAAACCGCCCTTAACCTTATTCATTTTCCGAAAAACATTGAGGAATACAGCGTTGCAAAAAGACGGCTTGCTTTCGAGGAAATGCTGATTCTTCAGCTTGGACTGAATTTGCTCAAGGGCAGAAACCGCAGCCTGACAGGCGCGGCTATGAAAAGCTGCGATATAGCCGAATTCTACCGCTCGCTTCCTTTTGCTCCCACCAATGCGCAAACACGCTCGGTAAGCGAGAGTATTGCCGATATGTGCGGCAGTTCGCCTATGAACAGGCTGTTACAGGGCGATGTGGGCAGCGGAAAAACGCTGGTTGCGGCGGCTGTCTGCTATTTCGCTTACAAAAACGGCTTTCAGTCAACGCTCATGGCGCCTACCGAAATACTTGCACAGCAGCATTTTGACACTCTTTCCGCATTTCTGAAACCGCTTGGAGTGAATATAATCCTGCTGACAGGCTCCCTTACTCCAAAGGAAAAAAGCCTTGCCAAAGCTGCAATTGCAGACGGAACCGCAGACGTTGTCGTAGGAACTCAGGCGCTTATTCAGAAAAGCGTTGAGTTTTTCAGACTGGGTCTGGTCGTTACCGACGAACAGCACCGCTTCGGCGTGGGGCAGCGTTCAACGCTGGCTGCAAAAGGCGAAAACCCGCACGTTCTTGTAATGTCGGCGACGCCTATACCGCGGACGCTTGCGCTGATAATTTACGGCGATCTGGATATATCGGTGCTTGACGAAATGCCGAAAGGCAGAATCCCGATAAAAACCTACGGCGTTGATACAAGCTACCGCCCGCGGCTTTACAAATTCATAAGAAAATATGTAAACAACGGCTTCCAAGCATACATCGTCTGCCCTGCGATTGAGGAAACGGAAAACGATAAAACAAGCGCCGTAGCCTATTACAACGAGCTTTGCAGGGACTGGTTCAGCGATATTCCAATCGGATTGCTCCACGGAAAAATGAAACAGGCGGAAAAAGACGAGGTAATGCGGAAATTTAAAAATAACGAAATCAAGGTGCTGGTTTCAACAACGGTTATCGAGGTCGGGGTCGACGTTCCGAATGCAGTGGTAATGGTAATCGAAAACGCCGAGCAGTTCGGTCTTTCCCAGCTTCATCAGCTGAGAGGACGAGTCGGACGCGGCAGCGAACAATCCCACTGTATTCTCGTAACCGACAGCAAAACCGAATACACAAGGGCGCGCATTGACACAATGGTGCGAACGTCCAACGGCTTTGAAATCGCAGGAGAGGACCTGCGATTGCGCGGACCCGGCGATTTTTTCGGCTCAATGCAGCACGGGCTTCCGCAGCTGAAAATTGCGGATATGAACAACGACATTGAAACGCTGAACGAAACAAAGGTTTTGGCGGCAAAAATTCTTGAAAAGGACGGAACTCTGTCAAGTCCCGAAAACAGCGGGCTTAAGCAGCTTGTAACTAATCTGTTTGCAGACAGTGAGAAATATGGATTTAACTGAAACTTTTGAAAAAACTATAACTGACGGCGAGGTTGAACGCTGGCGCTATCCCCGCTTTTTTACGGAAAATATCGGAAAAACCGCTGTTATAACAGGCGACGACGCCAAGCATATAAGCACGGTTCTGCGCATGAAAAGCGGCGATAAAGCAATCGTCTGCGACGGAAAAGGCACAGACTGCCTTTGCAGAATAATCACTGCCGAAAAGGAATTTGTCGAGCTGGAAATACTGGACAGACAGCCAAACAAAGCCGAACCTACTGTCAATCTCAGGCTGTTTCAGTGTATGCCAAAATCTGACAAAATGGAATTTATCGTTCAGAAAGCAACCGAGCTTGGCGCAGCCGAGGTAATTCCCGTGCTGTCAAAGCGCTGCGTTTCAAGACCTGATAAGAAAAGCGCGGACAAGAAAACTCAGCGCTACCAAAAAATCGCCGACGAAGCGTCAAAACAGTGCGGCAGGGGAAAAATCCCTCATGTTGCTGAACTTACCACCTTTGAAGAGGCGGTAAAAAGCGTGGATAAATCACATCTGGGCATAATATTCTATGAGTGCGGAGGAAAAACGCTGAAGGAGCTGACCGATGGCTATGACGGCAGGGATATTGACGTTTTTATCGGCTGCGAGGGAGGATTTGAGCCTGAGGAAATACGTCTTGCCATGAAGCACGGAATCTGTCCCGCAAGCCTGGGCGAGCGTATTCTGCGATGTGAAACAGCTCCCGTGGCAGCAATCGCCGTGTTGATGAATTTAACAGGAAATCTTTGATTTTTTTGTTAAAATTGCTATATTTGTCTAAAGACTTGAAATTTATTTGGCTTTGATATATAATAAAAGCATAAATTATTCTCTGAAAGAAGGTTAATTAACTATGAATAAAGGTATTGGCGCTATAATTGTCGGCATTATTGCCGTAATCGGCGGTGCTGCTCTTGCAGCATTGTTTCTGAAGAACAAGCTGGATAAGAAAAAGGATGAAATCGATTTTGACGATTTAGACAATCCTGTTGACGACGAAGAATTTGAAAAGTTCTTCGGAGATGATGAGGACGATAACGCTCCTGCTTCCGAGGAAGCGCCTGAAGCAGAAGAAGCTGCAGAAGATCTTGAAGAAACAGATTCCGACGCAGAAGAACAGCTTTAATCGTAAAAGCTAAGCCTGACGTTTAAGTGCGTCAGGCTTATTTTGTATTGAGGGACAAAACATGAGAAAAAACAAATTGTGGTTAAAAATTACGGCAATTGCGGCGGCATCACTGTTATTTACCGCCTGCGGCTCGTCCGAATTTCAGCAGATTCTCGATGAAATCAAGGAGAACACAGGAGCTCCGTCAACTACTACAACGGCAGCGGTAACTGCCGAAAGTCCTGTCGGAAGCGAGATAAAGACGAACATTTTCGGCATAGGCGCAGACGGCAGCGGCTCAATTGTCATCAGCCGTGACGATGACGAGTCGATTCCTATGGGGGAAAACGGCACATGGAGCGTTTTTCTGTATCTGTGCGGCTCTGACCTTGAATCGGACGGATACGGCGCTGCAACCGACAATCTTAAAGAGCTGCTTGATGCCGATATACCTGAGGGAGTAAACTTTGTCGTTGAAACCGGCGGTGCAAATTCATGGGAAATGAAGTATATTTCAAGCAATAAAATCCAACGCTTTGAAGTAAAGAACAAGCAGCTGAATCTTGTTGACGAGCAGAAAAATCAAAACATGGGCGACGCTGAAACGCTCAGCGATTTCCTTACATGGGGCGTAGCAAACTACCCTGCCGCAAACATGGCTGTAATACTGTGGAACCACGGCGGCGGGCCTATTGACGGCGTTTGCTTTGATGAAAAATACGATTACGATTCACTGACCCTCAGCGAAATGAACGACGCTCTGCTGAACGTAAGCAAAAGCATGACCGACAAGTTTGAAATAATCGGCTTTGACGCCTGCCTTATGGCGTCAATCGAGGTTGCGTCTATGCTTGTGCCTTACGCAGATTATATGGTAGCGTCCGAGCAGACAGAATCCAGCGAGGGCTGGGATTACGGCAGCATTGCCTCATATATTTCCGATAACCCGTACTGCAGCGGCAAGGAGCTGAGCAAAGCAATCTGCGACAGCTACTATGACAAGTCTGCCTACTACGGAACCGTAGACGACTCAACAATTTCCGCCACCGACCTTTCAAAGATTGACAATCTGCTTGTCAAATTCAACAATGCAGCCATTAAGCTTGCTGAAACGATTGACAGCCCGTCAGATTTCAACTACATAGCAAAATCCGCAAACAACGCGCTGTTTTTCGGCGATAAATCCTACTATGACGGATATACGAACCTGATCGACCTTGGAAACTTCATGGCGCTTTCGTCAGAAATTATCGGCTCGGCTGCCGATGAATGTATAGAAGCGCTTGACGACGCGGTTATTTACTCTAAAAACGGATACGTCAACCGCAGCGCAACCGGACTTTCTTTCTTCTACCCAATAAAGATTGAATCAAGCGAAACTCTCCGCACATACGAATCAATCTGTTCAAGTCCGTCCTATATCAGATTCGTTGAGGCAGCCTCGTATGGCAGCGCAACGGGTTCTCTGGAAAACTTCACAAGCGCAATCGGCGGCATTCTGGGCGGAATATGGAACTATTTTACCGATGACAACTACGATTCCGATATATGGAACAGCTACGATGATTATTACAGCGAATACGAGGACAATACCCAGTATTACGATGAAAGCAGCACAATTCAGCTTGCTGTCGAGCCGCACCTTGACGAGGATTACTGCTACTCATTCACCCTTGCGCAGGATTCAATCGACTATGTGAACGGAATTTATTTCGACCTGTATCTTCGCGATGATTACGGCGATTTAATTTACCTTGGCAAAGACAACAACATAGATATAGACTGGGACAGCGGCGTTGTTACCGACAACTTCTACGGCACATGGATTGCTCTTGACGATGGACAGTTCTTAACTGCGGTAGTGATTGACGACTCCGATTCTGACTTTACCGTGTTCTCTTCTCCCGTGATGTATAACGGCGAACGTGCCAGTCTGAGATACCGCTATACATATGAAACAAAATTATTCAGCTTCGACGGCGTTTATCTGCAAAACGAAAATAACGACGCAGCCTCACGAATGATTACTCTCAGCGACGGCGACACGATTGTTCCTCTCTACACAGTCTGCTATGAAGACGATACAGAGGAGGAATTCAGCGGCGACCCTTACACATACAGCAGTTCGGACAGCTGCATTGCCGATACCGAGCTTAACGCTGCCACATATCTGTTCTCATTCACAATAACCGATGTTTTCTTCAACGACTATTACACTGACTACATAGGCTACGACCTGACGGAAGACGGTGAATTATATGTAAACGATGAATTTTGGGATTATGCGGCTTAATAAAAAAGTCACCCTTTGTCGGTTGAGTTTTTGTAAAAAAATGCGGTTTACAACAATGATAAAAAGTTATATAATTAACTTTGGCAAACTCAACCGAAAGGATGTATTTAATGATAACGGATATGACCGTGGGAAAACCTTCGGCAGTGCTTTGGAAGTACTCTCTTCCAATGCTGCTGAGTATTGTTTTCCAACAGTTCTATAATATCGCCGACAGCATAATCGCAGGCAATTTCTGCGGTCAGGACGCTCTTGCCGCAATCGGTGCGTCCTACCCTGTTACAATGATTTTTATGGCGTTCGCCACAGGAATCAACATTGGCTGCTCGGTAGTAATTTCACAGCTGTTCGGCGGAAAGCGTTTTGCCGAGCTTAAAACTGCGGTTTCCACCTCTTTTGCGGCAACGATTGTTCTCAGCGTTCTACTGACTCTGTTCGGAGTGATTTTTACCGACCCCATGATGCAGCTGCTGAACACACCTGACGACATTTTCTCGGACGGTTCGCTGTATCTGAGCATTTACATCTGGGGACTGCTGTTCCTGTTCCTTTACAATATCTGCAACGGTATTTTCTCAGCTTTAGGCGATTCAAAAACGCCGCTGTACTTTCTGATTGCGTCGTCGCTTGGGAATATTGTTCTTGACCTTCTTGCAGTAGGCGTACTCAATATGGGCGTTGCAGGCGTTGCATGGGCAACGTTCGCAGCTCAGGGCGCCGCCTCGATTTTCGCAATAATCACTCTGCTGAAGCGTATTAAAAAAATCGAAACAAATGAAACGCCGAAACGGTTCAGCTGGCATATGCTCGGCACAATAAGCCGAATTGCTGTTCCAAGTATACTTCAGCAAAGCTTCGTATCCGTTGGCAACCTGTTTATACAGGGACTTGTAAACAGCTTCGGTTCGGCTGTGATTGCAGGCTACTCGGCGGCAATAAAGCTCAACACCTTCGCCATAACCTCTTTCTCCACTATGTCCAACGGTATCTCCAACTTTACCGCGCAGAACATGGGCGCAGGAAAGCTTGACCGCGTTTCAAAAGGCTTCAGAGCAGGCGTAATAATGGCTGCCTGCATTGTAGTTCCCTTTACGCTGCTGTACATTGTATTCAGCAGCTCGTTTATACAGCTTTTCATGAGCGACGCAACCCCCGATTCAATAGAAGCGGGCGTGCACTTTCTGATAATTGTCTGCCCGTTTTACTTCGCAGTTGCCGCAAAGCTGATGGCTGACGGAGTGCTGCGCGGTTCGGGTTCAATGCTCTGTTTTATGGCAACCACCTTTACCGACCTGATTCTGCGCGTAATTTTAGCGTACATATTCGCATGGCTGATGAACTCCGCAGACGGAATCTGGCTTTCATGGCCGGTAGGCTGGTTTATTTCGGGAGTAATGTCCATGATATTCTACTGTACAGGATGCTGGAAAAAGAAACTGCAATAATAAATCCCTCTCGTTAATGAGAGGGATTTCAGCTTGTCGAAAAACGTGCCACCGGCACTTTTTTCGAGGATTATGT
>CAKSIR010000001.1 GCA_934462775.1 uncultured Ruminiclostridium sp. | reverse complement strand
GTATTATGCCCTTGAAGAGCCGGTGCATACCATGAGTTTCACGCGAATCCTGATTAGGGGTGAGGCTTGCCTTCGCGGTAGGCGTTCATTATGTCCTTAAAAATTTCACCGTTTGACGGCGGCGTCCATGTAATCGCGTTTGCGCCCGCTTCTATTGTGGCAAGTATGCTTTCGTTTGTCGGACCGCCCGTTGCGATTATAGGGAAGTTCGGGTATTCGGAGCGGATTCGCTTTACAACAGAGGCGGTTTTGCCTGCGGCTGATACGTTGAAGATAGACGCGCCTGCTTCAATGCGCTTTTCAAAATCGTCGTCCTCCCGTATAACTGTAACAACAACGGGAATATCTATGGTTTTTGCAACGCGTGCGATTACCTCGTTTGATGTAGGAGCGTTTACTACTACGCCCATTGCGCCTTGAAATTCGGCGTGCATTGACAGATTAACAACTCGCGTGCCCTGGGTCAGACCTCCGCCAACTCCCGTAAAAACAGGAATATCAGCCGCAGTCATCACCGACTGAGTGATTATGGGCTGAGGCGTGAACGGATAGACGGCGATTACCGCGTCCGCGTTCACGTTGCGGATAATGCAAATATCGGTTGTAAAAACAAGGGATTTAATAAGCTTTCCCATTATTTTAATGCCGCTTGCCCTTTCGATTACCTCGGGAACCTTCAGCATGAATTTTCTCAGTGTTCCGTTTATTTCCGGCGGTGTTGTTATATTTGCCATAGGCAGCCTCCTTAAATATATCCGTAAAGTCCTCTTACGCTGACTTCTCCTGCGTTTATGGTAAATCTGCCGCTTTTGTTTTCACAGACAAGGCGGCCCGTGTCATCTATATCTATTGCCTTTGCTATAACATCGTTGTTATTTATAACAGCGCGGACAGCGCGTCCGAGCGTTACGCACCGTTGTTTATATTCCTCTTTTACTTCCTCAAAGCTCATGGAAAGCAAAGGCTCAAGCTTGTTGAGTATTTCCTCTCCCATTTCCTTCGGCGGTATTTCCTTTCCCGAAAGTATGTACAGCGACGAACCGTAGGGGAGATTATGCTCCTCGAAAAACGCTTTGCGCGTAAGCACGTTTACGCCGATTCCGCAAACTATATCGGGGCGGTCACCATTTATTCGGCTTTCGCATAGAATACCACATACCTTGTGTTCATTAACGATTATGTCGTTTGTCCATTTGATCTGAGCCTTAACGGGATAAAGCGCTTCAATCGCCTGAGTTACCGCTATTGCCGACATCAGCGTGACTTTCATGGGATTGTCAAGCGCTTTCAGCAGAACCGACATCGAGAGCATATCGCTTCCTGCGTTCCAGACCTTGCCAAGTCTGCCTTTGCCGTTTGTCTGGCGTTTTGCAATTACCGCAGTGCCATCGGGAAGGTTGGAGCTGTTTTCCTTGAGGTAGGTGTTTGTTGAACCAAGCTCGTCAAATTCCAGCAGATTTCTGCCGAGCTTTTTTGTATTAAGCATTATCTTGACGCAACTATATTCATTGTGATTTTGCCGCTGTCGTCAATTTGGATAATACCGTAAGACGCAGGGTTATGACCTCTCGGAGAGTCAATGCTGCCGGGATTCATTATATAAACTCCGTCGATGAATTCAGTACGGTAGAAGTGGGTGTGACCGTAAAGCGCAATCTTGCAGCCGTTTTTCTTTGCGTCAAAAATCAACGAGTCAAGACCGCTTTGCAAGCCGTGAAGATTGCCATGTGTGCAGTAGATCCTGCAGGTGTTCAGGTCGATCACCTTTTCCGTATCATGGACGCCGTAATCACATTCCCCCTTAACAAAAACAAACTTCTTGTCAGGGTGTTCTCTTTCCATATCTCTGAGTTCGTGTTCGCCGTCGCCCAGATGAATAAACAAATCTGCGTCCAGATTCTTTTCAACGATGTTCTTCAGCTTCTGATATTCTCTGTGCGAATCTGCGAAAATGACAATTTTCATAAACTGTACCTCACTATTCGGGTTTATCCGAATATATTTTTTCCTCACCAACGCTACTGTATGGTTGTTTTTACCAAATACACAGCTACTATACAAAAACATTATAGCATAGTTATGTATAAAAAGTCAAATGAATATTGATGATTATGGCAACATATTTATTAGAAAGGGATGATCTTTTGAACAGCAGCATGGAGAAAATGCTTGAAATGGCAAGCAAAAAGCTTGGAACAAGTCCGGATAAGCTGAAATCCGCCATTGAAAAAGGCAGCTTTGACGGCGTTCTCGGCAATCTCAGCAAGGAAGACACCCAAAAGCTCATGCGTGTAATGAACAACCCCGAGCTAAGGGAAAAGCTGATGAAATCGCCTGAGGCAATGGCCTTGTTCAAGAAAATGGCAGGTAAGTAATCCCCATGGAAAGGAGTTGGCGAAAATGGCTGAAACAGAGGATTTGTCCGCGTTTCTGGATCAACTTCTTTCCTCACAGGACGGCGAAGAAAAAGCGGACAGCGGTAAAAGCTCGGATGGGGACAAGGAACAGGCGGAAAATTCTTTCGGCGATATTGACATGGAAACGGTCATGCGAATGTTTGAAATGTTTTCCGAAATGAACAAACCCGACAAGAACACAGCTTTGCTTTACGCGCTTAAGCCTCATCTGCGCGGTGAAAATCAGCGCAAGGTGGACGCTGCCGTTAAGCTGCTGAAGCTTATGACGATTCTTCCGCTGTTAAAGGACAGCGGTATGTTTGACAAGCTGTTTTGATGAAAGGATACCGGTTATGGAGTGGAAAAAAGCTGACATGATAATCACTGACAGGGAGCAGATGCAGAACCGTTTCGAGAACCTTACTCCCTGCGAGCCGAAAACCGAAACCGTAGACGACGACAGCCCCGGTGAGGTCGCTGCCGAGGAGTACTTTGACGAGGAAACGGCAGCGCCTGAGGAAAATAACGGCGAATCCCACAGCGGCGAGTCTGCTGATGAAGAAATTGTAATTGAGGAAGATGAACCGAGTGCAAACGAGGGAGATAATTCTGCGCCCGATGGCGGCGAAATTCCTACCATGACTTCTGACAAGTTTCTCAAAGCGTACAACACGGCGGAAGCAAAATCGGAAAAGCTCAGAAGCGTAAGCGAAATCAAGGAAGAGCTGGCGGCATACTCGGCAATGTACAAAACGGAAAAGGAGGAAAAGGGCGGTGAAAAACCCGCGCCCAACTTTTCGGGATTCATACAGGACTACAACAGCTCAAGGCTCGGATGCGGCGAATGTGCCAAAAGGCGCGGCAGCCGCCGGGAAAAGTAGCTTTTTCGACAACTCCTGCATAAGCTGTAAAGGGGAGAAATCCCACTGCTTAAATAAGGAGGGCGAAAATATGGAATGTGAATACCGCAGGGAACCGTGTCGTTGCTGCGCCGGCTGCAACGGCAAGGACGAATTCGGCTGCGAATACTGGCGGAAACACTGCGACGGCAGCCGCGACGGCTGTGTACCGTGTGACGGCTGCAAACCGTGCGACGATCATTATCACCCGCGTCCCGACCACAGACCGCCGCCGCCAAGACCGCCCGTGCCGCCGTTTTGCGGAGGACCGCTTGAACACATACTGAGAGATCCCGATTTGCTGTTTGTTGCGGCGCTTATGCTTGCGCTGTACCGCGAAAGGTGCGATACGAAGCTGCTGCTTGCGCTTGGATATATTCTGTTTTTTTGATTGAATAAAGCTTGCAGCCATGGGAAAAATAACCCATGACAGCGATGTCAATATTCAAAAGGAAGTGTTATTATGGCAAAAAGTCAGAACAAACAGCCAAAGCAGTCAAAAAATCAGCAGTCACAGCAGAATCAGCAGAATCAGCAGAGCGCACAGAACAAAAAGGGCTGATAAAAAAGCAGTACGGAGAAAATCCGCACTGCTTTTTCTTAATATGAATCTTTTCCGTCAAGGCTGTCGTCGTTTTCAATCCAGCTTTCGACCTCAATTTCGCGGAAAATGTTTTTGTCCTCTCGGACGATTACTTTTTCAATGCCTGCGTTTATGATAAGTCTTTTGCACATTGAGCAGGGTTCAACGTTTCCGCACAGCGAACCGTCCTTTGCGTCATGGCAGGCAAGATATATTGTGGAGCCTATCATTGAAATTCTGGGGGCAGAGATGATTGCGTTCGCTTCCGCGTGAACGGAGCGGCAAAGCTCATAACGCTGACCTCTCGGTATGCCTAACTTTTCGCGGGTGCATTCTCCGCAGTCTGAGCAGTTTACCCTGCCGCGCGGAGCGCCGTTGAAGCCTGTTGAGATTATTTCATCGTTTTTAACGATGATCGCGCCGAAATTACGCCTCAGGCAGGTGCTTCTTTCGCATACGGTTTCAGCTATGTCAAGATAGTAGTTTGTCTTGTCGCGTCTTTTCATTTTTTGCTGTCCTTTCATAGGAAAAGTTGCTTTTCTATTATTATAAGGTATAAGCGGCTGCAAGTCAACTATTTTCTTGACTTTACAGAATTATGCAGGTATAATTGAGATATATCAAATTTAAACGGAGTTAAAATGCAGCTTACAAACATAAATGTTATAAAAGATCTTTTTCAGCGCCACGGCTTTTCGTTCACCAAATCTCTCGGACAGAACTTTCTTGTAAATCCCACTGTCTGCCCGAGGATTGCCGAAATGGGAGGCTGTAAAAAAGGCGTTGGGGCAATTGAAATAGGAACAGGCGTAGGCGTTCTTACGCAGGAGCTTGCCATACGCTGCGACAAGGTTGTTGCAATTGAAATCGACACCGGATTAAAGCCGATTCTTGAGGAAACTCTCGCGGATTTTGACAATGTTGAAGTTATTTTCACCGACGTTATGAAAGCGGACCTTGCGGCGGTAATAAAGGAAAAGTTTGACGGAATGGACGTTGTTGTATGCGCAAATCTGCCGTACTATATTACATCGCCCGTTATTATGCGGCTGCTTGAAGAGCGTCTGCCCATAAAGTCCATAACCGTCATGGTTCAGAAGGAGGCAGCCGACAGGCTGTGCGCCGAAATAGGCGGCAGAGAATGCGGAGCGATAAGCGTTGCGGTAAATTATTACTGCAAGCCCGTTCAGCTTTTCAAGGTAAGCAGAGGCAGCTTTATGCCGCCGCCCAACGTTGACAGCGCCGTTATCAGACTTGACATTCTCACTGAAAACAAGTACGGCGTTGAGGACGAAAAGCTGTTTTTCAGAATAGTCAGAGCCAGCTTTGCGCAGCGCAGAAAGCAGCTGGTAAATCCGTTATCGGCGGAGCTGAAAATTTCTAAAGCAACGCTTGCGGAATACCTCGCAAGCTGTAACATAAAGCCGACAGCGCGTCCCGAAGAACTGAAAATGGACGATTTTGTAGCTTTATACAAGAAAATAAAAAAAGAATTATAAGCATAGGTTCCCTTTTTGACAATTTTTGCTCAGGCGCGGTTGTAGAATGAAACTGATGGATTTTACAAACGGAGGAAGTAAAAATGGAAAGGGAACTTTTTCATACCGTGCTGACAGAGTCTAAGCGCAGTCATCTTAAGCTGCCGCTGTCTGCGCTTGTGGGATTTATACTTGCGGCAACAACCCTGTTCGGGAAAATATCGCCCTTTGCGGCGGCGTTTCTGTCGAGCCTGAGCGGCGGCTGCTGTTTTGCCGCGTTTACGGGCAGCGCGGTGGGATTTCTTGTATGCGGCGATTTTATGGAGGCGATACCGTCCCTTGCGTCCATGGTGGCAATAGGCGCGCTGCGTGTTTTTCTCGGCAAGAGTTACAGCAGGCTCATTCACTTCGGCACCTCTGCGCTGACGGCGGCAAGCGTATTCCTTACCAATGCCGTAACGGCAAGACAGCCTGCCGATATTTTCATTGCAATAGGCTTCGCTCTTGTTTCTGGAGCGTCGTCCTACTCGCTTATTCAGCTATACAAAATCATCGGACAAGACCGCAGCGTGATACTTCTCAAGCCCGGAAATATGGCTGCGGTGGGCGCGGTGTTCGCTTTTGGAATTGCGGCGCTTACCAGCTTTCGGTTCGGAGTTTTCAACGTCGGGATAATCACCGCGACTATTGTCATTCTTGCCTTTGGCAGCCGTTACAGGTTTTCGGGCGCGGCTGTTTGCGGAATTATTGCCGCATTCGGAATTGCATTGTCAAACGTCGAGCTTGCATCCGGAGGGCTGATTCTCTGCACGGGCGGAATAGTTGGCGCACTGTTTACACGTTTCGGAAAGCTGACTCAGGCGGCAGGGTTTATACTTGCCTCCGCCGTATCGGTAGCGGTGCTTGGCGCCGACTCGCATACACTCGGCACAATGGCGGGAGCGCTTACGGGAAGCGTGCTGTTCATGGCGCTGCCCGTGCAGAACATTGTACGCAGATTTCAGCAGAAGCCCGCCGTCCAAAACGGCGCTGATATATCCGAGGTTTTCGGCGAAAGACTGATTTCGGCAGGGGACGCCCTTGAGGAAATGAGAACCGCCGTCGATAAAACCGCAGAGGTGCTTGATAAGCAGAGCGTGCGCGACATTTCGTGGGTCTATACATCGGCCTGCGATAAGATTTGCGTTCGCTGTCACAGCAATATGCGGTGCTGGGGGGACGAATACAACGAAACTGTCAGGCAGATGGAAAAGCTGATGGAGAAGCTGCGAAAAGGCGAGCGCATAGACAAGGACGATTTTACGGGCACAATCGGCAATATATGCAGCAGAACCAACCGTTTCGCAGCGGCAATCAACGACAAGTACCGCGAGTTTGTAACCATGAACCAGTCCGGCCGCAAAATAACCGAAATGCGCTGTATTCTTACATCGCAGCTTGAGGCAACGGAAAAGCTGCTAAAGCGCACCGCCGCCGAATTCAGCGGCAATGCCGCATACGACAGGCGCTCCGCCGCAAGGGTGGAGGACATTATGACCGTCTGCGGACTGGACGAGCCAAAGGCGATGGTGGTAATCCGTGACGGCAGCATGAGCATTGAAGCATACGGAAAAGGTAAGCTGACTGCAACGGCTGAGGAATTCTGCGACAGCGTTATAAACAGCCTGCAGCGCGAGTTCGACCTGCCCGACATAATCCCTCAGGACAACGGCAGAGTGAGAATTACCATGTTTGAAAGCGCGCTTTACTCCGTTGAAACCGAGTGCTGTCAGTTAAGTTTGTCAAAGGAAAAATCCTGCGGAGATTATTTTGAAAGCTTCAGCGACGGCAAGGGCTATTCCTACTGTATCCTGTCGGACGGAATGGGCAGCGGCGCAAGGGCGCGGATTGATTCGGCTTTCGCCTGCGGAATGCTGTTAAAGCTGCTGAGAGCAGGAATTGACATGGAGGCTGCGGTTGAAATACTGAATACGTCGCTGCTGGTAAAAAGCACTGACGAAAGCTTTGCGACCCTTGATATATGCAGGGTTGACCTGTATTCGGGCAGAGTGGATTTATTCAAGGCGGGGGCGGCGGCAACCTACATAAAATGCGGCAGAAAAATCGTAAAGGCGGGCGGCAGGGGAATGCCGGTCGGAATTGATTATTTTCCCAAAATGGAGCGTCAGAGCTTCACTATCGGCGAAAACGATATGGTGATTATGACCAGCGACGGCGCGGAGCTCAGCGAATCGTGGCTTGAACATGAACTTGGTAAAGAAAATGACGACCTAAAGGCTCTTTCGTGCAAAATTGCCGAAACAGCCCGCCTGAACAGCGGAAAGGACAGGGAGGACGACATTTCGGTTGTGCTTATAAAGCTTTGCAAGTAAAAAAATGCGGACTGTTAGTTTATGTTTCGAAACAACAGTCCGCATTGAGCGTAAAAAACAATTTTGCAACAAAATTATAAAAATTGTGCAAAATGAAAATTTGCGTTACATAAAATTATATGCAAAATGCATATATAATGATGTTGAATTAAAGCATGATTGATAAAAGTGCTAAAAAAGTATTGATAATTTATTGACGATATGTTATTATATATACAAATATAAAAAATATATTTATGAAAAATATCCAATAAGAAAGGGAGTACGGCTATGGCTATTCAGGTGCCAAAAGAGTATGAAGTTCCATTGCACTTGTTCCACGAGGGAAACATAACAAAAGGATATGAGTTTTTCGGTTCGCATTTTATCGAAAAGGACGGTAAAAAAGGCGTTGTTTTCCGCGTTTGGGCGCCAAAAGCTTCAAGCGTTTGCGTTGTAGGCGATTTCAACCACTGGGACAGAACCTGCAACTACATGAACAAAATCAGCGACGGCGGTATCTGGGAGCTTTTTATTCCCGGACTTAAGCAGTTTGATACATATAAATACAGCATTGAGGGCAGCTCCGGTCAGATCAGGCTGAAAGCCGATCCGTACGGCTTCCACATGGAAACAAGACCCAGCACAGGCTCAAAGATCTACGACATAGACGGATATGATTGGAAGGATTCCGAGTGGATCAAAGCTATGTCGACTAAAAACGTTTACGCCTCCCCGATGAATATTTATGAGATTCATCTTAATTCATGGCGTCATAAGAGGGACGAGGACGAGCTTTTCAATTACATGGAGCTTGCCAACGAGCTTATCCCTTATGTAAAGAAAATGGGATACACCCATATTGAAATGATGCCGATTGCAGAATTTCCGTTTGACGGCTCATGGGGCTATCAGGGCATCGGATATTATGCGCCGACCTCCCGTTTCGGCACGCCTCACGATTTCATGGAATTCGTTGACTATTGCCACCGTAACGGAATCGGTGTAATCCTTGACTGGGTTCCGGCTCACTTCCCGAAGGACGCAGCGGGTCTTTACGAATTTGACGGCGATTATTGCTATGAGTACAGCGACCCGTTCAAGCGCGAGCATCAGAACTGGGGTACGAGAGTATTCGACTGGGGAAAGCCCGAGGTTCAGTCGTTCCTTATTTCAAACGCAAACTACTGGCTTACCCGCTATCATATAGACGGTTTGCGCGTTGACGCAGTTGCGTCCATGCTTTATCTTGACTATGACCGCAAGGACGGACAGTGGAGAAAGAATTACAAGGGCGGCAACGAAAACCTTGAGGCGGTTACGTTCCTCCAAAAGCTTAACGCAGCGCTGTTCAAGGAACATCCGAACGTTCTCATGATTGCGGAAGAAAGCACCGCCTGGCCGATGGTTACAAAGCCTGCCGACGTAGGCGGACTTGGTTTCAACTTCAAATGGAACATGGGCTGGATGAACGATATGCTCCAGTATATGTCCATGAATCCGGAGTACAGACCGTATCACCACGACAAGCTTACCTTCTCGTTCTACTATGCATTCTCCGAAAACTATATTTTGCCGATTTCTCACGACGAGGTAGTTTACGGCAAGTGCTCAATGCTTGACAAAATGAGCGGTCCGAGGGATAAGCGCTTCGCTTCGCTCAGAACGTTCATGGGTTACATGATGGCGCATCCCGGAAAAAAGCTTATGTTCATGGGTCAGGAATTTGCTCAGTTCAAGGAGTGGAATTACAAGACAGGTCTTGACTGGGACGTGCTTGAATTTGACGAGCACAAGAAATATTGGGAATATATTCAGGCGCTCAACAAGTTCTACAATGAACACAGCGAGCTGTGGGAAATCGATACCGACTGGAAGGGCTTCAGCTGGATAAGCAGCGACGACTACAACAATTCCGTCATCGTTTTCCGCAGAATCAACAACAGCGGCGAGGAGCTTATAGGCGTATTCAACTTCCAGCCCAATATGCATGAGGTTTACAATTTCGGTGTTCCTTACTATGCCGATTATGAAGAAGTATTCAGTTCGGAGGATAAGAAGTTTGGCGGTTCGGGAATTTCAAACAAAAAGGTAAAGGCAATCTGCGAGGGTATGCACGGTCAGCCTTACTCAATCAGCATTAAAATCCCGCCGATGTCAGCAATGTTCTTCAAGCCGACAAATATCAGAAATCCTCAGGATGATATAAAGAAGAAAAAGACTGCAGCCAAGACTCCTGCAAAGGAAACAAAGACCGCGGCAAAACCGAAAAGGGCAGCAGGCAAAACCGCTGCACCAAAGACTGATGCCAAGAAAACGGCAAAAACTGCAAAAAAACCAAAAACAGTAAAAACAGAAAAATAATATAATCGGAGGACATTTTTCTTATGAATCACGTTAAAAAAGAATGCGTGGCTATGCTTCTTGCAGGCGGTCAGGGAAGCCGCTTGTATGCACTGACACAGGACATGGCAAAGCCGGCCGTACCTTACGGCGGCAAGTACAGAATTATTGATTTCCCACTTTCTAACTGTGTAAATTCAGGTATTGACACAGTCGGCGTGCTTACTCAGTATCAGCCGCTGGTGCTTAACGAATACATAGGCAACGGTCATCCGTGGGGTCTTGACCGTGTGCATGGCGGCGTTCATGTACTTCCGCCGTATGAAACGGCGTCAGGCAAGTCATGGTACGCAGGTACAGCAAACGCTATCTATCAGAATATCAGTTTCGTTGACAGATACAACCCTGATTATGTAGCAATTCTTTCGGGCGACCACATCTACAAGATGGACTACTCCAAGATGCTTGATTTCCACAAGGAAAAGGGCGCTGACGCAACAATTGCCGTTCTGGAGGTTCCGTGGGAGGAGGCTCCTCGCTTCGGTATCATGACAACCGATGAAGAGGACACTATCACAGAGTTTGCCGAAAAGCCAAAGGAGCCTAAGTCAAACTTAGCGTCAATGGGCGTTTACATCTTCACATGGTCTACGCTGAAGCGCCACCTTATTGCAAACGAAATGGACGAAAGCGCTACAAAGGACTTCGGCAAGAACATCATTCCTGCAATGCTGGCAGAAGGCAGCAAGCTGGTTGCATACCACTTTGACGGCTACTGGAAGGACGTTGGAACGATTGACAGCTTATGGGAAGCAAATATGGACTGTCTTGACCCGAACGTTCCGCTTGATTTATACGACCATAGCTGGAAAATTTACTCAAGAAACCCGGTTATGCCGCCTCACTACGTTGGTCCGGACAGCAAGATTGAAAACTCGATGATTGCCGAGGGCTGCAACATTGACGGCGACATTGACTTCTCGGTTCTTTTCTCGGGAGTTACAGTTGAAGAAGGCGCAGTTATCCGCGATTCCATTATCATGCCGAATACGGTTATCAAGAAGGGTGCGATAATTGAATACGCTATCGTCGGCGAAGACTGTGTTATCGGCGAAGGCGTTCATGTAGGCGCGCGTCCTGAAACCATCGAGGATAAGGATACATGGGGCGTTGCCGTTATCGGTCACCATGTAAATGTTTCGCCAAATACAGCAATCAAGCCAAAGGCTATGATTTCCGAAGATATGTAACGATAGGAAAGGACTACAACAGATATGGCTAATATGTCAAACGTGCTTGGTATCGTATTTGCCAATATGCACGATACAACAATTTCTGATTTAACAAAGAAGCGCACAATGGGCTCTGTTCCATTTGGCGCAAGATACAGACTGATTGACTTCCCGCTTTCAAACATGGTTAATTCCGGCATTACAAACGTCGGAGTTATCACAAAGGCAAACTATCAGTCGCTGCTGGATCACTTAGGCTCAGGCGCTGAATGGGATCTGTCGAGAAAGACGGGCGGTCTGCACCTGCTCCCTCCTTACGGTCATGTAAACGGCGGTCTTTACAGAGGACGTCTTGAAGCGCTGGCAGGCGTTGAGGATTACCTCGCTCACGGCGATACTGAATATGTAGTAATGACTGACAGCGATGTGATTATCAACATTGACTACAAGCCGATTGTTGACTTCCACGAGAAGAACGGCGCAGACATTACGGCAGTGTATGCAAAGAACACCTTCACAAAGGAACAGCTTAAGACAAAGGTTGTTCTCGGAGTGAACGACGCAGGTCTTGTTTATGATGTTGTTATCCGCCCCGAAACTATTGAGGGCGAAACCAACGTAAGCCTTAATATGTACGTTATGAAGCGCGATTTTCTGCTTACAATCGTTAAGGAATGCGCAAGCAGAAATCTGTACAGCTTTGAAGTAGATATTTTGCAGCACAAGCTCAAGGAACTCAAGATTTGCGGCTACAAGTATAACGGTTATTACGAGCAGGTTGACAGCATCAAGTCATATTACAGCTCCAATATGGCTCTTATGGATAAGAAAAAGCGCGATTTGCTCTTTGACAGGGATAACCCGATTTATACAAAGGTTCGCGACGACGCGCCTGCTAAGTACGGACTTGACGCAAGAGTTACAAATTCCCTTGTTGCGGACGGCTGCATTATCGAGGGCATTGTTGAGAACTCCGTATTGTTCAGAGGCGTTAAGGTTGGCAAGGGCGCAATTGTAAAGAACTGCATTTTAATGCAGGATACAGTTATCGGCGATAAGGCGGAAATCAACTACGTTATCACTGATAAGGAAGTAATAACAGGCAGCTACCGTACAATGAACGGTACAATCGATTATCCGATTTATGTTGCTAAAGGCGCAAGCGTATAATTAAAAAGAACGCTCCGCAGGAATTGTCGAAAGACGGTTCTGTGCGGAGCTTTTTTTGTTGCGGTCATCCTTTTTGCTTGACATTGATTATTATGTTTAGTATAATTATAAAATGGAATGTTAATATTCAGTTAAAATTTAAGGTATATATTTATAATTATATTGTGATGAAAGAGTGTGTTTATGGAAAAGGGCATTATAAATATGCTTTCAGAGGCAACAAGCGTTAAAGGACAGGGCGTAGGTTCAGCATATATCGAGCAGGTAGGTCTTGTCAAGGAAGGTCTGAAAGACAAATTTGATGTTTACGAGGGCGCTAAAATCAAGGCGGACATAAATCATGTCCATACGATAAATCCAAAGTTTCTGTGGAAAAAGAATAAGCTGAAGCCGGGCGGACATACGGTGGGCTATGTTCATCTGCTTCCCGAAACGGTTGATACAAGTATAAATATTCCAAAGCTTGCCCGCAAAATTTTCTATTGGTATATGATCAGGTTCTACAAAAGCATGGATTATCTTGTAACGGTTAATCCCTATTTTATCGGCAGGCTTGAGCATTACGGCGTTCCGAGAGAGCGTGTAACCTATATCCCGAACTATGTTTCGGATGTGAATTTCCATCCTGTTTCCGCGGAGGAAAAGGCGAAAATACGCGAAAAGTACGGCATTGACAAAGACAAGTTCGTTGTAATGAGCGCGGGACAGCTACAAGTCCGCAAGGGCATTTTTGACTTTATAAAGATAGCTGAATCAATGCCGGACATTCAGTTTGTGTGGGCAGGCGGTTTCAGCTTCGGCGCAATTACAGACGGCTATAAGGAAATTGAAAGGGCAATGGAGAATCCTCCCGCAAACCTGAAATTCCTCGGCATTGTCGAGCGCGATGAAATGAACAATATTTACAACATGGCAGACGTGATGTTTCTGGCGTCATTTGAAGAGCTGTTTCCGATGACGATTCTGGAATCCATGAGCGCTCATGTGCCTATTCTGCTCCGCGACCTTGAAATATACAACGACATACTTTTTGATTTCTATCTTAAGGAAAACGACATAGACGGTTTCATAAGGACCCTCGGCAGGCTGAAAAATGACAAGGATTTTTATAAGCAGGGTGTTGAAATGGCAAGGCGAGGCAATGATTTTTACTCCAAAAAGCACGTTCTTCAGATGTGGGACGATTTCTATACAATGGTTTACACATCGGGAAAGGATAAAAAATGAAAAAAAAATCAAATAAGGCTTCGCTTATAGTTTGCGCCTGCGCATTCGTTTTTACGGTGGTTTACCTTGCTGTTTTTGACAACGGAATTTTCAATTCACTGGGAAAAATCAAATTCGGGTATCTTCTTATCGCGATTGCCTTTATGGGAATTTACTGGCTGCTTGAGGCTGCGAGCCTTCATGTCGTAACAAAGTCGGTACATCCTGAGCAGAAATTCAAGCATACATTCCTTGTTTCCATTCTGGGTCAGTACTATAACTGCATTACGCCTTTTGCGTCAGGCGGTCAGCCAATTCAGGCGTATTACATGGTAAGATACGGAACTCCTCTTGGTTCCAGCATGACGGCGCTGCTGGCAAAGTTCATCGTTTATCAATTCGTGCTGACGCTGTACTCGGCGGTGGTTCTTGTATGCGGTTCGCTGACGTTTGTAGGCTCAGCCGAAATGCTGGTTCTTACGATAATCGGTTTTGTCATCAACTTTGCGGTTATTATCGGACTGCTTGTACTTGCGTTTGCAAAAAAAGCGGCTGTGAGAATTGCTCACGGAATAATCGCGCTCCTTGCGAAAATCAGAATCGTCAAGGATAAGGACGCCAAAATCAAGTTTATTGACGAGGAAATGGACGCATACCATAAGGACTTCATTTTCATAAAGCAGCAGCCGATTGTAGTGCTTAAAATGGTCATTATGACTGTGCTGCAGCTTACGGTTTACTTCTCGATTTCCTACGTTTTGTATCTGGGATTCGGTCTTTCGGGAACAAGCTGGTTTACAATTATTTCCTGTCAGGCTTATGTACTTATGATTTCTGCATTCGTTCCGCTGCCGGGTGCGCTTGGCGCGGCAGAGGGCAGCTACGCTGCTTTTTACAGCGGCATTTTCGGTTCTTACGTTGGAATCTCAACATTTATCTGGAGATTTTTAACCTTCTATCTGCCGATTATAATCGGACTTGTCACTACGCTTTGCATGAACAGGCACGAAAAGAAAAAGATGATTGCAACTGAAGCAGATGAATAATTTTACCGCGGTATTGCGTATGGCAATGCCGCTGTAATTTTGAGGAATTATGAAAAAAGTAATTGGATTTGTAAAAAAGGAAGCTGTGCTTTGCGTTTCAGCTTTGGCGGCGGTAATTTCAATGTTATTTGTTCCGCCGTCGGCTGCTTACCTTGACTATATTGATTTTTCAGTGCTGGCGGTTTTGTTTTGCCTGATGATAGTTGTCGCAGGCTTTATCAGCCAGAATCTGTTCGGAGTTATATCAAGCGTATTGCTGAAGCGCACATCAAATGCGAAGGCTGTTTCTGCCGTTCTTGTGTTGATTTGTTTTTTTGCGGCAATGCTTGTTACCAACGATGTAACGCTGATAACGATTGTTCCGTTTACAATTGGGATACTTGGCACCGAAAACGCCGCCAGGCTGATTTTCGTGGTAACAATGGAAACCGTTGCAGCCAATCTCGGTTCTATGGCGACGCCAGTGGGCAATCCGCAGAATCTGTATCTTTACTCGGCTTACAATATGAATATAGGCGAGTTTTTTGCCGCGGTTATCCCGATTTCGGCAGTCAGTCTTTTACTGATTGCGGCGGTGATGCTGCTTGGAAAAAAGAGCGGAAAAATTACCGCTCAAAATAGCTCGGCAGCCATTGTCAGCAAGCCGAGATTCATTATGTATCTTGCGCTTTTTGCGCTGTGTCTGCTGACGGTTTTGAGGGTGGTTGATTACCATATCACACTTGGAATTGTTGCAGCTGCGGTGCTTTTAATTGACCGCAGGCTTTATGCGAGGGTTGATTACAGCCTGCTGCTGACGTTTGTTGCTTTTTTCGTTTTTGTCGGAAACATCAGCGCAATACCTGCTGTGCGGGACCGGCTTTCGGAAATAATCGGCGGGAACGAAATGCTGTCGGGAATTGTTCTGAGTCAGGTAATAAGCAACGTTCCTGCGGCGGTCATGCTGTCAGGCTTTACGGAGCGCGGAGCGGAGCTGCTGAAAGGCGTTGATATAGGCGGACTTGGCACGCTTGTAGCGTCGCTGGCAAGCCTGATTTCGTTTAAACAGTATATACGCAGCGACGGGGCAAGCGCAGGAAAGTATCTCGGCGTATTTACGCTTGTAAATGTTCTGTTTCTGGCAGTTCTTATTTTATATGAAATAGTTTTTTGAATGAACTCGGTATATTTTGCGGATATACCGAGTTTTATTGCATTAAAATGGCAGTGCGGCAGAATTTATGCGTTTTTTATGCACATATTCCATAATAAAATTTACAAAATTTTGGTTTATATGTGAATTAGCACGAATGACGCCCAATGACATCGAAAAGTGTAAAAATTGTGTTGATTTTTTAAAAAAAAGTGATATAATCATCAAGGTGCAGAAAATCGTCTATATATATAAATAAGAAAGGCGAAAAAACTGATTATTCAGCGTAGAAGAAAGGATGACTGCAATGGAGGAATACAAATACTTATTTGACCTTGCAATTATATTGCTCAGCACAAAATTGCTCGGACTCGTAACAAAGAAAATCCGTATGCCGCAGGTAGTTGGCGCACTTTGCGCAGGACTTATTTTAGGACCGGCTTTCGGTCTTAACATTCTCAGCGAAACAGATTTTATTACAAGACTTTCGGAAATCGGTGTAATTATACTGATGTTTACAGCGGGTCTTGAAACCGACATCAAAGAGCTGAAAAAGACAGGACTTGCTTCGTTTATCATAGCGCTTCTCGGCGTAATTGTACCGCTTGTAGGCGGATTTGGACTGGCGGCGCTGTTCAACGAGGGCAATAACGATCTTGGCACAAGCGTATTTTTGCAGAATGCGTTTATCGGTATCATTCTTACAGCAACCTCTGTCAGCATCACTGTTGAAACGCTTAAGGAGCTTGGAAAGCTTTCCACCAAATCGGGCAACGCTATTTTGGGCGCGGCGCTGATTGACGATATTCTCGGCATTATCGCACTTACAATAGTAACCTCTTTGGCAGATTCGGAGGTTGAAATCTGGGTAGTGCTTCTCAAGATTGTTGCATTCTTCGTATTTGCAATCGGCATCGGATTCCTTATCCACTGGGGCTTCAAAAAGTGGACAACCAACGATAAGTCCGACCTCAGAAGATATACGATAGCTGCGTTTGTAATCTGTCTGCTTATGTCCTTCGTTGCAGAGGAGTTCTTCGGCGTTGCTGATATTACCGGCTCTTTCATTGCAGGTATGCTTATTTCAAACACTCAGCGCACAAAGTACATTGCAACAAAGTTTGAAACTCTTTCCTACCTGCTGCTTTCACCTATATTCTTTGCAAGCATAGGTCTTAAGGTCGTTCTCCCATCGATGAGCGCAAGCATAATTATATTCACGATTGCACTTACGATTTTCGCGGTAATCTCGAAAATTATTGGCTGCGGACTCGGCGCAAAGATATGTAAGTTCAATAATAAGGACTGCTTAAGAGTAGGCGTGGGAATGGTTTCCCGCGGCGAGGTTGCGCTGATTGTTGCCAGCAAGGGCGCGGCAGTTGGACTGATGAACCCAACGCTTTTCGGACCTATTGTTATTATGGTAGTTGCAACAACAATTATCACTCCTATACTGCTGAAGTTCGTATACAAAAGCAAGAGCGGCGAAGCTGCAGAGGAAACGGAATCCGATGTTGTCAAGTCCGAGCTTGTTGAAAACTCGACAGAAGCCTTTGAGGACGAGGTTCAGGAATACGCAAAGGTTAAGGAAAAGTATTGGTAATACCAATTTCATATACAAAAGTGCTTACAGCGCAGGCTGTGAGCACTTTCTTTTTGTGCAATTTCAACAAACTTTAATAAAACGTCAATAAAATTATATAAAACGCTTGACGAGTTATTAAAGACGTGCTATAATGTAGTCACAGTAAAAAAGAAAGGAGCGGTTGAGATGAGCAAAAGCGTATACAGTCTGGTGCTGATGGACGATGTTGTTGAACAGATTGACCGCATGGCATACGCGATGAACACCAGCCGTTCAAATCTGATAAATCAGATTTTGGCGGAAAAGGTTGCTTACGTTACTCCCGAAAAGCGAATGAACAGCATATTCAAAAGCATTGAACAGCTTATGGACGATGACAGCTTTCAGGTTCAGGAGCAGGCAAGCGACGCAATGATGTCTATCCGCTCGGCGCTAAAATACAAATACAAGCCAACGATAAGGTACAGTCTTGAGCTGCACCGCAACCCGCAAAAGACCATCGGACAGTTGAAGGTTTCGTTCCGAACCTCGTCTGAACAGCTCAAATCGGATTTGACTTCGTTTTTAAAGCTTTGGGCAACTCTTGAAAACACTTATATTATCGGCTATTTTCCAGAGGGAATTACCTACCGAATAGAAAACGGCAGATTTATAAGGACCTTCAGACTTCCCCCTGAGCACGAACAAAGCAGCACTGAGGAAATCGGCAGAGCAATCGGCGAATATATCCGAATGTTCGATGATATTCTCAAGGTTTATTTCGCAAATCTTGACAATGAGCAAGAGGCGGCAATAAAGGCAAAACAGGCATACGAACAATATCTTCACAAAGGTATTGTCTTGATATAAATTGTTAATTATCCAAAAGGATGTGATTATATGAATACCAACAAGCTTACACAAAAATCTCTTGAGGCAATCCAGAATGCGCAGAGCATTGCAATCTCCAACAGCAATCAGCAGATTGAACAGGAGCACCTGCTGGTATCGCTGCTTGAACAGGAGGAGGGACTTATTCCTCAGCTTCTGTCAAAAATGGGCATTGACGCCAATTTGGTCAAGCAGTCAGCCGAACAGGCTATAAACGGTATTCCGAAAGTAACCGGCTCAGGCAGGGATCCGAATCAGGTTTATGTTTCCCACGATGTGGATATGGCGCTCAGTGACGCTGAGGACTGCGCAAAGCGCATGAAGGACGAATTTGTTTCCGTTGAGCATTTGTTCATGGGACTTCTTGACAAGGCAGCAGGCAAGGTCAAGGATATATTCAGACAGTACGGCATTGATAAAAACAAGTTTATGTCGGTGCTTCAAACGGTAAGGGGCAACACAAGAGTTACCTCCGACAACCCCGAAAGCACCTACGATGTGCTTAAAAAGTACGGTCAGGACCTTGTTGAGCTGGCAAGACAGAACAAGCTGGACCCAGTAATCGGCCGTGATACCGAAATAAGAAACGTTATCCGTATCCTTTCACGTAAGAGCAAGAACAATCCTGTTCTTATCGGTGAACCGGGCGTAGGTAAAACGGCAATCGCCGAGGGACTTGCGCTTCGTATTGTAAGGGGAGATGTTCCGAACAACCTGAAGGATCGTCAGCTGTTCAGTCTTGATATGGGTTCGCTGGTTGCGGGCGCAAAGTACAGGGGTGAATTTGAGGAGCGTTTAAAGGCAGTTCTTCAGGAAATCAAGAAGAGCGAGGGCAAGATTATCCTGTTCATCGATGAGCTTCATCTTATCGTTGGCGCAGGCAAAACCGACGGTGCAATGGACGCAGGCAATATCCTCAAGCCAATGCTTGCAAGAGGCGAGCTGCACTGCATAGGTGCGACAACGCTTAACGAGTACCGTCAGTACATTGAAAAGGACGCCGCTCTTGAAAGACGTTTCCAGCCTGTAATGGTTGAGGAGCCTACTGTCGAGGATACAATTTCTATCCTGCGTGGTCTTAAGGAACGCTACGAGGTATTCCACGGCGTTAAAATTCAGGACCAGGCGCTTATTGCCGCAGCAACCCTTTCGAACAGATACATTTCCGACCGTTTCCTGCCTGATAAGGCGATAGACCTTGTAGATGAGGCGTGCGCACTTATTAAGACAGAAATGGAGTCGATGCCGACAGAGCTTGACGAGCTTTCAAGAAAGATAATGCAGCATGAAATCGAGGAGGCTGCTCTTAAAAAGGAAAACGACTCGCTGTCCAAGGAACACCTTGCTGAAATTCAGAAAGAGCTTGCAGATATGCGCGCAAGCTTTAAGGAAATGAAAGCAAAGTGGGAGAACGAAAAATCCGCCATCAACAAGGTTCAGGAGCTTCGTAAGAGAATCGAGGCTCTTGGCGCTGAAATTGAAAAGGCAAAACGCGAATACAACCTTAACAAGGCTGCCGAGCTTCAGTACGGCGAACTGCCGCAGCTGCAGGCGGAGCTTGAAGCCGAGGAAAAGCTTGCCGAGCAGAGCAAGAACAACAACAGCTCGCTGCTTCGTGACAAGGTAACCGAGGAAGAAATTGCAAAGATTATCTGCCGCTGGACAGGTATTCCTGTTGCAAAGCTTATGCAGGGCGAGCGTGAAAAGCTGCTTGGCATGGAGGATATTCTTCATCAGCGTGTTATCGGTCAGGACGAGGCAGTTGAAAAGGTCAGCGAAGCAATTATTCGTTCCCGTGCAGGTATTCAGGACCCGAACAGACCAATCGGTTCGTTCCTGTTCTTAGGTCCTACCGGCGTTGGTAAGACCGAGCTTGCAAAGGCGCTTGCACAGGCACTTTTCGATGATGAAAAGAACATTGTCCGTATCGATATGAGCGAGTACATGGAGAAGTACAGCGTAAGCCGTCTGATTGGCGCGCCTCCGGGATACGTTGGCTACGATGAGGGCGGTCAGCTTACAGAGGCAGTTCGCAGAAAACCGTACGCGGTTGTTTTGTTCGATGAAATCGAAAAGGCTCACCCCGATGTGTTCAACATTCTGCTTCAGGTTCTTGACGACGGCAGAATTACCGACTCGCAGGGCAGAACGGTTGACTTCAAGAACACTATTATAATCCTTACTTCAAACCTTGGTTCAAACTACATTCTTGACGGCATTACTGCTGACAACGAAATCAGCGAGGACGCAAAGGAAAAGGTAAATCAGCTGTTAAAGACCCAGTTCAGACCTGAGTTCCTTAACCGTCTTGATGAAATCGTGTTCTACAAGCCGCTTGCAAAGACTGAGATTTACAAGATTGTCGACCTTATGATTGCAAGCCTTGGCAAACGTCTTGAAGACAAGCAGCTTGAGATCAGCGTTACGCCTGCTGCAAAGGACTATATCGTTGAGCAGGGCTATGACCCGATTTACGGCGCAAGACCGCTCAAGAGATTTATCCAGAGCAAGCTTGAAACGCTTATTGCAAGAGCTATCATTTCCGACAGGCTCAAGCCTAACACAACGGTTACGGTTGATTGCGAAAACGATCAGCTTGTGCTTAAATAATAACTATCCCACAGCCGCATGACTGTGGGATTTTTTTGCAAACCGCAGCCTTGACAGCTAATATTTTTGTTGCAATTGACAGTGGAAAACAGCAGACGTATGTGCTACAATTTCATTGTAAAAGGAGAGATTGTATGAAAAGGAAAATCAGCGTCAGCGAAAACTCCATAGTGCTTGCGTTTGTACTTACGCTTTCGGGCGGATTTATGGACGCGTATTCGTATATGTGCAGGGGAGAGGTTTTTGCCAATGCTCAGACGGGAAATATATTGCTTATGGCAGTAAATCTTGCGAAAGGCAATTTCGGTGCAGCGTTCAGATATTTCATACCTGTTCTGTCGTTTATCTGCGGAATAGTGCTTGCACAGGCGATTCATCACATTTTTGTCGATAAAAAGCTGCACAGGCGGCAGATAGTCATTATGTTTGAAACGGCAATACTGTTTTGCTCGGCGTTTTTTCCGCAAAGCCTTAACGTGGTTTCGGACTGCATGATTTCACTTGCCTGCGGTGCGCAGGTAGAAGCGTTCAGAAAGCTGAATGTAGGCGGTGCAAGTCCGCAAAGCTACGTTTGCGCAACTACAATGTGCATAGGCAATATGCGCACGGCTGCGTCATCGCTGTGCGAGTACGCGGCGCACAGGGACAAGCGCGACCTTAAAAAGGGACTTGTTTTCTTTGCGATAATCGCGTTTTTTGCGATGGGTGCAATAATAGGCGATGTCTGCGTTTCGCTTATGGGGCAATGGGCAATAATGATATGTGCAGTATTTATGGCGGTTTCGTTTGTGATAATAACGCTTGAAAATAAGGAAAATACCGATTAAGCATGAGCCTAATCGGTATTTTTCATTTCTCCAGCTTTTCCTCGAGAACCTTGTTGATGATTTTTAATGTTGCAATTCGTGCGTATTTTTTATCGTTGGCAGGGATAATGTGCCACGGAGCAAATTCCGTTGAGGTTTTTGCAATCATTTCATTTACCGCAACCTCATATTTATCCCATTTTTCGCGGTTGCGCCAGTCCTCATCGGTAATTTTCCACTGCTTTTCGGGGGTGTTCTGCCGCTCGTTAAAACGTTTCAGCTGCTCGTCCTTGTCGATTTGCAGCCAGAATTTCAGCACGATTGTTCCTGAATCGGTAAGCTCGTTTTCAAACTCGTTCATTTCCTGATATGCCATTGACCAGCGGCTTTCGGGAGTTAAATTTTCCAGACGTTCAACCATAACCCTGCCGTACCATGTGCGGTCGAAGATGGCGATATGCCCTGTTTTGGGCAGCTTGTTCCAGAATCTCCACAGGTAATGGCGGTTAAGCTCGTGCTTATCCGGCGCGGCAACAGGCACTGCTTCGTATCCTCTTGGGTCAAGGGCGGCGGAAATTCTGCGGATGTTTCCGCCTTTTCCCGCTGCGTCCCAGCCTTCAAACGCGATTATAACCGGAATTTTCTGCTCGTAAAGCTTTGAATGGAGCTTGGAAAGCTTTTTCTGCTCATGTTCAAGCTCGGTTTCGTACTCTTCATCAGTGAGGGAAGGGGAAAGATCGATTTCGTTCAGAGCCGGCATTTTGAGCGGCTCGAACTGCTGCTTCTCGACCTGCTTTCCTTTAAGGGTTGCCGAAATTTCACCGCTGCCGTCCAGAGCAGTTCTGATTGAATTGCAAAGGGCTTTGTATATTGCAAGAACAGCAGTGCGCTTGTCGTTGGACGGGATTATGTTCCACGGCGCGTAATCTGTGTTGGTATAGTTCAGCATTCCATCGTATGCGCTGAAGTATTTGTCGTATTTTTTGTTTCGCTTCAAATCCATTTCGTTGACGCGCCATGCCGTAACCTTTGATTCCATCAGCTTTTCAAAGCGCTTTTTCTGCTCGTGCTTATCAATGTGCAGGAAGAACTTAACGATAAGATAGCCGTCGTCTGTAAGCTGTCTTTCGAAAAGATTCATCATATCAAGCCTGTGGATATATTCTTTTTCGCTTATTCCATTTTCAAGAAATGCGCGGGCGGTTTCCTGATACCATGAACGGTCAAGAATTGTCATTCTGCCTTTTTCGGGAATGACTTTCCAAAAGCGGTGCATAAGCGGCATACGTTTTTCGGCGTCTGTCGCGGCGGTTGTTGAGTAAACCATGAAGCTGCGCGGGTCAAGGCAGGAAATTGTTTTGCTGATCATTGAACCCTTTCCGCTTGCGCCAAAGCCCTCAAACAGGATTATGACAGGCAGATTCTTTTTCTTGATTTCCTGCTCCAGCAGAATAAGCTGCTTTTTATATTGAACAATTTCTGATTTATATTGTTCCTTATCGGTTTTAACATTTAAATCCACAAGTTCAAGCATAGCAGTGCCGCCTTTCAAATATAATTTTGTTGTACTTATTATAGCATATAATTTAACAATTTGCAAGAAAAATATACAAAATAAACAAGCCTCACATCTTAAATGAAGTGAGGCTTAATGTTATTGCGGAAGTCCTTGTCTTAGCGATTCGGCGTTGTTTTTCATCAGGTCAACATAAGTAACGCCGCTGTCGAAATCGTCCTTGCTGACGTTGTGGCACGAGTGGAGCATGAGCGCCTTTGCGCCTGTTTGGGCTGCAATTGAGTCAGCCATTGCGTGATTGCTCAGTTCAACGTAAAATACGGCAGGCAGGCGGTTTTCCTCTATGCGCGTTACCAGCTTTGCGATTGTGGCAGCGCTTGCGTCTGTTTCTCCGGAGCAGCCGGGAAAAGCTGCATAGTAGGAAAGCCCGAATTCATCGGCAAAATATCTGAACGGAAAACGGTCGCCAAATACGAGCATTTTCTTTGACGCGCTGTCAACCGCCTGCTTTATTTCATCGTCAACCGCTTGGATTTCCGCGTTATAAGCGGCGGCGTTTGCGGAATAGGTTTCTGCGTTTTCTGAATCAATCTCGCTCATGGCGCTGCAGATAGCGTTGACCATGGTTATTGCATTTTTTGGAGATGTCCAGATATGCTCGTCGTATTCGATTTCATCGCTGTCGCTTTCTCCTTCCATGCCGTCGACAATCTTTTCTTCAACAACGGAAACGGTGTCCATCATTTTCAAGATTGTCATTTTTGAAGTATCAACCGCTGACAGGATTTTTTCAACCCATGCGTCGCCCTCGCCGCCTATATAAATAAAAAGGTCGGCGTTCTGTACGGCGACAATATCCTGCGGCGATGGCTCGTAGGAGTGAATTTCCGTTGCCGGGCTAACCAGCATTTTTATGTCGGCAAGTCCGCCTGAAACGGCTCTTGCAAAATCGTATTCGGGGAAAATGGTAGCCACAACGCTTATTTTACCGTCGTCCGTCTGTTCGGCGGTATTGCCGCAGGCGGTGAATCCTAGCGTGGCGCTTATGCAGAGTAATATGGCAAATATCTTTTTCATTGTTTCATCCTTTGCAAATATGAAAATGGGTTTCAGTTTCATATTGCATTATACATTATTATTATAGGATTGTCAAGCGGAATTTATTCAAATCAAGATTTTTTATCAGATTTGTCATGCAAAGTCTATTTTTAAGTAATTATAAGCAATAACCTAAAATATAGATTTTAAGTTAGCTCTCTTATGCAATTTATGTTTTATTAGCAAGCATATCGGCTTGATGAGGACTTTTTTCATTGCATGGGAACAACAACTAAAATTTTGTACAATTTTAGGTAAATAACCTAAAGTTAAGTTTTTAGGCAATGTAATTACGTTACATAATGAAAACGTTTACTTGTTAATATGTCACAACACAATTAGAAAAATGTGTTAGAATTAAACGAAATTACTATTGGATGTGTTGACAATGTGATAAAATAAGGTTATAATGAGCAATGCAAGAGGTTAATATTTAAGTAAATTTAACCTAACATCAAACAATATGTTATTGGAGGACACATTATGAAGCTTAAGAAGATTCTTGCCGGTGTTCTTGCGTCTGTTATGGTAGTATCCATGGCAGGCTGCGGCGGAACAGCTGAAACAACAACAGCGGGAACCACAGCAGGAACAACAGCAGGCGGCAATGACGCAGCCGACACATCAGCAGATACAACCGCTGCCGACACAAACACAGACAGCGCAGAAAAGCTGACGCTTACCGTTCTTACACACCGTACAGACAGACTTGCCGACGGCGGCGACGGCTCCCTTGAAGAAATGACAAAGGCGTTCGAGGAAGCTAACAACTGTATCGTTAAGTATCAGGGCTACACAGATTACGCAACAGATGTATCGACAATGATGAGCACAACCGAATACGGCGACGTTCTCATGATTCCGGATACAGTAAAGCTGATGGACCTCGGCAAATACTTTGAACCTCTCGGAACATATGCTGAAATGGACGCTAAGTACAACTGGGCTAACCAGAAAATGTACGACAACACCGTTTATGGTATTGCTCACTTAGGCACAATTGCAGGCGGTATCTGCTACAACAAGAAGGTTTGGGCAGAAGCAGGCATCACAGAGCTTCCTAAGACGCCTGAGGAATTCATCGCCGACCTAAAGCTCATCAGAGATAACACAGACGCTATTCCTTACTACACAAATTTTGCCGATTCAAGTTGGACGCTTGTTCAGTGGGCTTCTCTTGTAATTTCTGCGTCAGGCGATCCTGCTTATGAGAACAAGATTCTGACAGAAAAGAAGAACCTCTTCACACCGGGCGACGCTTATTATGAAGTTTACAAGCTTATGTTCGACATCTTCAGAGATCCTACACTCATCGAAGAAGATCCGATGACAACCGACTGGGAAGGCTGCAAGCCGGCTATCAACAACGGTAAGATTGCAACAATGGTAATGGGTTCATGGGCTGTTTCTCAGTTTGCTGAAGCAGGCGAAAACGGCGACGACATCGGATATATGCCTGCTCCGTTCTCAACAGACGGCAAGCAGTATGCGCAGTCATCCGCTGACTACTGCATGGGCGTAAACGTAAACCGTTCCGCTGAAATCAAGGAGCTTGGCAAGAAGTACATCACATGGTTCGTTGAGGATTCAGGCTTCGCTCAGAAGGAAGGCTCCATCAGCGCGTTAAAGGGCAGCTTAATGCCTGATTACCTCGAAGCATTCTCCGACTGCACATTGTTCGTTGCTGAACCATATCCGGATGAGCTTATCGGTGTTTGGGACGCTATCAACAACGATTCTCAGGTTGGTACATGGCAGGGCGACGCAGCTAACTTCAAGATCCAGATTGCAGAAGCTGCATTCGCAGGCAAGGACATGACAGCATTTGACGAAATCGTAAACGCAGCTAACGAAAAGTGGAACACAACTCGTGACGCTAACGAACTGTTTATCGCTTACGAAGCAGCAAACGGCTAATTCTCCCCTCTATACGAAAGCCTTGTGTCAGTCATTCAACCGACTGACACAGGTTTTTTGAAGAATACAGCGTATGTGTTCTTCAAAAAGCCTTCGGCAATACAATCCCAAAGGAAGGAAAGGTCATAAAATGACAAACACAGTTACTCCAACACCTATAAAGAAGCGAACATTTATGCAGTGGCTTCAGGGCTACACAGGTCAGAAATATCTCACAACGTTTCTGTTCCTGCTGATTCCGCTTGTTCTGCTTGTTCTGTTCACAATCATTCCTGCAGTAAACATGGGCGTATTCAGTTTTCAGGACCGCGACCAGCTTGGCGCTACCGTAAAATGGGTAGGTCTTGACAACTATAAGACAATCTTTACAGATTCGGCCTATTGGTCAACCTTTGTAAACAGCTTGTATTACATGGCGGGTTCTTTTGTGCAGCAGGGTCTTGCGCTTCTTGTTGCAACAATCCTTTGCTCAAAAATCAAGTTTGCCAATGTTTTTAAGGGCATAATCTTCTTCCCATACATGATGAACGGTGTTGCGGTTTCACTTATTTTCAGACGTTTCTTCCAGAAGGGCGACGGCATTACAAACACGGAAGGCACGCTCAACAGCATAATCCAGCTTTTTGGCGGAGATCCTGTAAAGTGGCTTTCCAACCCGGATATTGTAAACTGGTGCCTTGTTTTCGCGTCAATCTGGCGTTACATAGGCTTTGATATTATTATGTATATCGGCGCTATTCAGTCGATTTCCCCTGACATTTACGAGGCGGCAGACCTTGACGGTGCAAATGCGTGGCAGAGATTTTGGTACATTATTTTCCCGGGAATCAGACCGATTGTTGCATTGCAGCTTATTCTTGCAATCAAGGGCGCGGTTTCCGTATTTGAAATTCCGTACATTATCACAGGCGGTAAGTTCGGAACAAGCACATTCGTAATCAAGACAATAGACACCGCATTCTCCTACCAACACGTTGGACTTGCATCGGCAATGGCGGTGGTGCTGCTGGCAATAATTCTCCTTGTCACGATTGTTCAAAAAATATTCTTCAGGGAGGACAAGTAAATGACAAACGCAAAAGAATTCAATATGCATAATTACAAGTTCAAGGAAACTCCTAAGTTTGTAAAAATTCTGGGACGCGTTGGTCAGTACGGAGTGCTTGTTGCAGGCTGTCTGCTTGTAATAATTCCGCTTCTTGTCGTTCTTATCGGCGCGTTCAAAACTCATGATGAATACATTACAACCAACGTATTCGCACTTCCTGCTGTTCCTCAGCTTGAAAATTTCTCAACCGCATTTATCGGCGGAAACGTTCTTCTCGGTTTAAGAAATACTGCGATTATTCTTGTAATTTCCTGCGCAGGTACAATTATCACAGGCACAATGACTGCCTTTGTACTACAGCGCTTCAAGAGTATGTTCACTAAGGCTGTAAAGTCGGTGTTCTTAGTAGCTGCGCTGCTGCCGAACATTTCAATGCAGGTAACAGTTTTCCAGGTTATCAACGCAATGGGACTTTACAACACAATCTGGGCGCCGTGTATTCTTTACATCGGTACTGATATTATCTCAATCTACATCTTCATGCAGTTCCTCGACAACATATCGGTATCTCTTGACGAAAGCGCAATTCTTGACGGCGCAAACTATTTCAGGGTTTACTGGAGTATCATTCTCCCAATGCTTAGACCTGCAATAGCAACGGTTCTTGTAATCAAGTTTGTAAGCATTTACAACGACTTCTACACAGCAAACCTTTATATGCCTGATAAGGAGCTTGGCGTTGTTTCCACAACACTTTACAGATTTATCGGTCCATACGGCGCAAGATGGGAAGTAATTTTCGCGGGTATCATTATCTGCATTATTCCGTCGCTGATAATCTTCCTGAGCCTCCAGAAGTTTATTTATTCAAATCTTGTTTCAGGCTCTGTAAAGGAATAATTTCGCTTTTACCAATTTCATTCTTCTTTCTTATACTTATATCTTTTGGAAAATATGCACTGCTTCGGCGGTGCATATTTTCTTTGCGCAAAAATAAAAGCTGTGCAAAAGCTGCACAGCTAATAATTCTTAAATGAGCTTAACCGAGAATTTCGTCCGCAAGGCGCTTCATCTGCTCAATATTTTCCGCTTTGGCAACAGACTTGATTGAAACGGTGTTTTCGCAAATGGTGACGTTCTTCATTCCCTCAAGAACAGCCTTCAGTGCCTTGCCTGAAATCGGCGCCCAGCTTCCGTTTTCAATAATTCCCACCTTGCGGTTCTGGAAATTCTTGTGGGCAAGTCTGCTCAGGTAGTCATTCATCGGCATGAACATTCCGCCATCGTAAGATGACGCTGCAAGGATAAGCTTGCTGTACTTGAATGCCTCCGAAACTGCTTTTGCCGTATCGGCTCTTGTAATGTCGATAAACTCTGCGTTTGCGCCCTTTTCCTTAAGAATTTCGACCATTTTAAGGGCTGCGTTCTTTGTGTTTCCGTGAATTGAAGCGCAAGCAACAAGAACGCCGTCTTCCTCGGGCGTGTAGCTGCTCCATGTTGCGTATTTGCCGATGTAGAAGCCTAAGTTGTCCTTTAAAATCGGACCGTGAAGCGGGCAGATAGTCCGAATGTCAAGCGCGGCAGCCTTTTTGAGCAGCGCCTGCACCTGAGCGCCGTATTTGCCTACAATGTTTATAAAATAGCGCCTTGCTTCGTCTGTCCAGTCCTCGTCAGCGCTTAATGCACCAAACTTGCCGAATCCGTCTGCGGAGAACAGAATCTTTTCGGTGCTCTCATATTCCACCATAACCTCAGGCCAATGAACCATGGGAGCGAGAACGAATGTGAGCTTGTGATTTCCAAGGTCAAGGGTGTCGCCCTCTTTAACGGCAATACTGCGTTCGGAAAGGTTGTCGATTTCAAAGAACTGCGGCAGCATGGAAAGTCCCTTTGCGGAAATAACCAGCTTTGCAGCAGGATATTTTTCTGCGAAATTCTGAATGTTTGCAGCGTGGTCGGGTTCAAGGTGGGAAATTACCAGATAGTCAGGCGTTCTGCCATCGAGGGCCTTGTCTAAATTTGCAAACCACTCATCGGTTTTTCTCTTGTCGATAGTGTCCATTACGGCGATTTTTTCGTCCATAATGACGTAGGAATTGTAGGAAACGCCGTTTGGTATTTTATACTGGCTTTCGAATAAATCAAGCGTTGTATCATCGGCGCCGATGTATTTTACCGAATCTGAAATAAATATGTCTTTCATTTTTGTTCCTCCGTTTTAATTATACAATAATTATACCACGTTATTTAAATAATTCAACATTTATTCCGAGAAAAAATATGTTAATCAGTTTCTTTTATAGCAAAAAACGAGCACCTGCCGTAACAGGTGCCGTTCTGCTTATTCGTTGTTTTCTTCAGCTTCTTCCGACGCAGCTGTTTCGGGTTCGTCTGTGTTTTCGTCCTGCTTTTCGGATTTGCCCATTTCAGAGCGCGCTTTCTGAACAGCCATTGTTGCCCTGAGCATAAGCTTTGTCGGAGCAAACCTTGACGCAATGGCAGTAGCCTTAATCTTGGCTGTCGGAATAATAATCAGCTCGCCGTCAAACATCTTGTTTATCGCATACTCGGCAGCCTCTGTATCCGTAATTCCGCCTACTGCAAACTCAGCGCCCGCTACCTCGTTGAACTCGGTCTTTACAGGTCCGGGGCATAATGCGCCGATATAAACGTTGCAGTTATCCGAGCGCAGCTCCTCGTAAATAGCCTTTGTAAGCTGGAGAACGTAGTTTTTGGTTGCATAGTAGGTTGAAAGCATAGGACCTGCCATGAAGCCTGCAACCGACGCAACGTTGAGGATAAAGCCGTAATTTCTCTCTCTGAAGTCTTTAAGGAAGAGCTTTGTCAGAATGTGGACAGCCTTTATGTTGATGTCGATCATCTTAAGCTCGGTGTCAAGGTCGGTCTGGTCAAAACGTCCGAAAAGACCGAAGCCTGCGTTGTTGATAAGAATGTCAATACCGACTTTCTGCACCTCGTCATGGAGATCGATGCAGTTCTGAGGAACGCTCAGATCCTTGCAGATAATCTTGATTTTGATGTCGTATTTGGATTTCAGTTCAGCCTTAAGTTCCTCAAGACGCTCCTGTCTTCGTGCGACAAGAATAAGGTTGAAGCCTTTTGAGGCAAGGTTTTTCGCCATTGCTCTGCCGATTCCGGAGCTGGCTCCCGTAATAAGTGCGATCATTTTATATTCGTCCTTTCCAAGCAGATTTTACAATTAACAACTAAGGCTATTATATAACAAAAACGTTTTTTATTCAAGCTTTTGCGGCGATTTTTACCATATAAAACAAAAGTGGGGAAAATCCCCACTCAGATTGAGTAATCGCTGCCGATGCTTTTTTTGTAGTTATCAAGTATATCTGCAATTGTAATGCTGTCAACCACATCGCTGATAGCCTTGTAGAGCCTTTCCCATACGAACAGGGTTGAACACTCGGCTGCGCGCTCGCAGTGGTTTACGTTGTCCTCAAGGCAGGTGACGGGAGCAAGGCTGCCCTCGGTAAGCCGCAGTATCATTCCCACCGTGTAAAACGACGGTGAATGTGCCAGCTTATACCCTCCCTGAGCACCTCGCAGACTTTTTACATAACCTGCTTTTCCTAAGGCGTTTATTATCTGTTCAAGGTATTTATCGGATATTTCCTGTCTTGCCGATATGGATTTAAGGGGAATATATTCTCCGTTGTCATTCATTGCCAAATCAACCATAAGGCGCAATGCGTATCTTCCTTTTGTGGATATTTTCATATAATCACTCCTTGAGTAAATTAAATCATACTAAAAATATATGTTTTACTCAATTATACTATGAAATCTCCGCAATGTCAAGCAAAGTTACAGAATTTCCTCTTTAAAAGATGTGCCGCTGATTCCGTTGGGGACGTCCAGCAGGTCGCAGACAGTTTTTCCTATGTCTGCAAAGGTTTTTCGGGTGCCTAAATTTACGCCGCTCTTTATGTTCTTGCCGTAAATCAGCAGGGGAGTGTATTCTCTTGAATGGTCGGTGCTTGGCGTAATCGGGTCGCAGCCGTGGTCGGCGGTAATCATTACAACATCGTTTTCGCCAATCATTCCGCAAAGCTTTTCAAGCTGTCCGTCAACCTTGTTGAGGGCGTTTGTGTAGCCGTCAACATCGTTTCTGTGACCGTATGTCATGTCGAAATCGACCAGATTTACAAAGCAGAGACCGTTCCAGTCCTCGCCGGCAATTTCAAAGGTTTTCTCCATGCCGTCGTCGTTGTTCACGGTGCGGACGGTGGCTGAAACGCTCTTGCCTGCAAAAATGTCGTAGATTTTTCCCACGCCTCTCGTTGCAAGCCCTTTCGCCATGATAGCGTCAAGCATGGTTTCCTTTGGCGGAACAAGCGAATAATCGTGACGGCGGGGAGTGCGCGAAAAAGGATACTCGCCTGTGAACGGACGGGCAATAACTCGTCCTACGCCGTGCTTACCCTTGAGAATCTCTCTTGCAATTTCGCAGTATCTGTAAAGCTGTTCAACAGGAACAACGTCCTCGTGAGCCGCAATCTGGAACACGCTGTCTGCTGAGGTATAAACGATAAGCGCGCCTGTTTTTATATGCTCCGCACCGTAATCCCTTATAACCTCTGTGCCGGAATACGGCTTGTTGCAGAGGACCTTTCTGCCCGTTTGCCTTTCAAACTCGTCAATCACCTCTGCGGGAAATCCGTTTGGATAGGTAGGCATTGGCTTTTCGGAGATTATGCCGGCAATTTCCCAGTGACCTGTGGTGGTATCCTTGCCCTTTGAGCTTTCGGCAAATCTTCCGTAGGACCCTATGGGGCTTTCGCAGATTCCTCCGTAGCTGTTTCCGTCAATATTGAAAAGTCCCAGCTTTTTCATGAATGGAACCTTCAGCCCGCCGGTGGAAAAGCAAGCCTTGACGGTGTTGCTGCCAACGTCGCCGTAAAGGTCGGCGTCAGGCAATTCGCCTATTCCAACGCTGTCCAGAACTATAAGAAAAATACGTTTAACGCCCATTTCAGTTCTCCTTTTCCGTAAGAATTTTTACTGCTGAGCTTGTACCGATTCGCTCGCAGCCCGCATTTATGAACATTTCCAGGTCGGCTTTGGTTTTAACGCCGCCTGCCGCCTTCATTCTGACATTTTTGCCAATGTGCTTTTTAAAAAGGTTAATGTCCTCGATTTTTGCTCCGCCCGTGCCGAAGCCGGTGGAGGTTTTGATGAAGTCAGCCCCTGCGTTTGTCACGATTTCGCAGAGCTTTATTTTCTCATCAACGGTAAGATAACAGGTTTCGATTATTACTTTCAGAACGTGACTTCCGCAGGCGTCCCTGACTGTTTCAATTTCTCTTTCAATTTTGTCAAAATCGCCGTTTTTCACATCGCATATATTGATTACCATGTCAATTTCGTCAGCGCCCGATTTGATTGCGTCCTTTGCTTCGAACGCTTTTACAGCGCCTGTGCTGTAACCGAGAGGAAAGCCGATAACGGTGCAGATTTTCAGGCTGCCGCCGTATGCCTCATGAACCCTCCGAACATACGAGGGAGGAATACATACAGATGCGGTGCGGTATTTTATAGCCTCGTCACAGAGCGATTTTATTTCCGTCCATGTGGCGGTTGACTTTAATAAGGTGTGGTCAATGTATCCGAAAATTTCTTTGTTTTCCATATTATCAAGTCCTTTCAATATGATTTTACACCTGTTTTTATCGGTTTGTCAATACAGACAAAGTTTACAAAAAAATTATTGAAAATCTATTGCAATTTACGTCGAAATAATGTATAATAATCGGGAGGTTAGACCTTACAAGAATTTTTGACCATTTCGAAAGAAATATATAGCCATACGGACAGCTGGGTCAAATGCCGAAAACACGGCAACTTCTGTTGCCTTATTGAAATTTTATAAGTTGGTTACTTAACAACCGTGTGCAGTTTGCATATCACACTTGTGAAACAGTCAATAAGAGTAGTAAAAGTAGTTCTTGCTATACAGACTCTAATCAATGCCTTATTGTGTTAGGCGTATTTTATATTGAAATATGTGGCTCAAGTGTATATGGAGTATATCCCCATACATTTGGGCTATTTAATTTATGCGAGGATTTGCCGATGGAAAACAAATTAAAGCTTTACGGATTCAACAATCTGACAAAATCGCTCAGCTTCAATATCTATGATGTCTGTTACGCAAAGTCGGAGCGTGAACAGCGCGACTATATCGCATACATTGACGAGCAGTACAACTCCGAGCGTTTAACCAATATTCTTACTCAGGTAACGGAAATGATAGGCGCTCATGTGCTTAACATCTCAAGGCAGGATTACGAACCCCAGGGCGCAAGCGTTACATTTCTCATCGCCGAGGAAAGCATGGTTAAAAATCTCAGCGGCGATACTGTTGTAGGACATCTTGACAAAAGCCATGTAACGGTGCATACATATCCCGAATATCACCCCGAAACCTGCATTGCAACGTTCAGAGTTGACATTGACGTTGCAACCTGCGGAGAAATTACACCGCTCAGCACACTGGATTTCCTTATCGGCAGTTTTGACTCGGACATTATCACAATGGACTACAAAATCCGCGGCTTTACAAGAGATATAAGCGGCAAAAAGCTTTTCCTCGACCACAAAATCACGTCAATCCAGGACTACATCGACGATGAAATTATCAAGCGCTACGACGCGGTTGACGTCAATGTATATCAGTCAAATATATTCCATACAAAAATGCTGATAAAGGAAATTGATTTGCAGAACTACCTGTTCAACGCCGATGTATATGAGCTTCCGCCAAAGACAAGGCTTGATATAACCAACAGCTTAAGGCAGGAAATGATTGAGATTTTCAGCGGCAGCAACATTTATTAAAGAGGCATTATGTACAGATTAAATCAGGACAGAGCGCCTATTGCGGAAGCGCTCACAGAATTTGAAAACAACAGGGTAGTACCCTTTGACGTACCCGGACACAAGCGCGGAAAAGGCAACCCTGAGCTTACTGCGTTTCTCGGACGGAAGTGCATGAGTCTTGATGTAAATTCAATGAAGCCGCTCGACAATCTTTGCCACCCGGTTTCGGTCATCAGAGAGGCTGAGGAACTGGCGGCAGACGCTTTCGGCGCGGCTTATGCGTTCTTTATGGTAGGAGGAACAACCTCTTCCGTTCAGGCAATGGTTTTCACCGCATCAAAACGCGGCGACAAAATCATTCTTCCGCGAAATGTTCACCGCTCCGTTATCAACGCCATGATTCTTAACGGCGCAGTGCCTGTTTATGTAAATCCCGATACGGACGAACGCCTTGGAATTTCCCTCGGAATGGCGCTTGATGACGTTAAAAAGGCAATAGACGACAATCCCGACGCAAAGGCCGTTTTTGTCAACAATCCTACCTATTACGGAATTTGCTCAAACTTAAAGGCGATCACCGATTACGCTCACAGCAAGGGCATGATGGTTCTTGTTGACGAGGCGCACGGAACGCATTTCTATTTCAACGACAGGCTTCCCGCAACCGCAATGAGCGTCGGTGCGGATATGGCAAGCGTTTCAATGCACAAATCGGGCGGTTCGCTTACTCAAAGCTCGTTTCTGCTTATCGGAGAAAACGTTAGTCAGGGCTACGTCCGTCAGGTGATCAACCTTACCCAGACGACCAGCGGCTCCTATCTGCTTATGTCCAGCCTTGACCTCTCAAGAAAGAATCTCGCCCTTAACGGCAGGGAGATTTTCGACAAGGTGATAGGTCTTGTGGAGTATGCACGGGAAGAAATAAACCAGATAGGCGACTATTATGCGTATTCAAGAGAAATCGTCAACGGCGATACAATTTACGATTTTGACATAACCAAGCTTTCAATAAACACCCTTGAAACAGGGCTTGCGGGGATTGAAGTATATGACATTCTCCGCGATGAATACGATATTCAGACGGAGTTCGGCGACATGGGCAACATTCTTGCCTATGTTTCGGTTGGCGACCGAGAACGCGACCTTGAACGTCTTGTAGGCGCGCTTTCGGAAATCCGCAGACGCTGCAAAAAAGATAAAACGGGTATGCTTGAGCATGAGTACATCAACCCGCTTGTGGAACGTACTCCCCAGGACGCATTCTATGCGGACAAGGTTTCGCTGCCGCTGAAAGAAACGGCAGGCAGAATTTGCAGCGAGTTTGTAATGTGCTATCCGCCCGGAATACCGATTCTCGCTCCCGGTGAAACGGTAACCGATGAAATAATCGAATACATAATTTACGCAAAGGAAAAGGGCTGCTTTATGACAGGCGCAGAGGATATGAACATCGAGCGCCTTAACGTGCTTAAATAAATCTCTTTAAGGAGGTTAAAATATGGATTTATGGTTCAGCGAGTTCCACACAAAAAACGTAAAGCTGTCAATCAAGGTTGACAAGCAGCTTTACAGCGGTCAGAGCGACTTTCAGCGCATTGACGTTTTTGAATCTGAGGAGTTCGGCAGATTTCTCACTCTTGACGGCTACATGATGCTGACAGAAAAGGACGAGTTTATTTATCACGAGATGATTGTCCATGTGCCGATGGCGGTAAATCCCGACATAAAGAACGTTCTCGTTATCGGCGCAGGCGACGGCGGAGTTATTCGCGAGCTGGCGCGCTATAACACAATTGAAAACATCGACATGGTTGAAATTGACGAGCAGGTGGTTGAGGTCTGCAAAAAGTACCTTCCAAAAACCGCCTGTGCATTTGACGACAAGCGCGTACACCTGTATATTCAGGACGGACTTAAATATATCCGCAAGTGCGAAAATCAGTACGACCTTATTATTGTTGATTCAACCGACCCTTTCGGACCCGGAGAGGGACTTTTCACAAAGGAATTTTACGGCAATTGTTACAAGGCGCTGAACGAATCGGGCATAATGGTAAATCAGCATGAAAGCCCGTTCTATCACGACGACGCAATCGCAATGCAGCGCGCTCACAAGCGCATTGTCGAGTCGTTCCCGATAAGCAAGGTTTATCAGGTCCACATTCCCACTTATCCGTCCGGTCACTGGCTGTTCGGTTTTGCTTCAAAGAAATTCCACCCGATAAGGGACATGGACGAGGCAAGGTGGAACGCGCTGGGACTTACAACAAGATACTACAATTCGGAGCTGCACAGAGGTGCGTTTGCTCTGCCTAATTATGTGGAGGATTTGCTTGAACATGTTGAAGATGAATGTTGAAACCTTTATCGGCTGCGAAAGTGAATTTTATGACGCTGATTTAGTTATTTTCGGCGCGCCGTTCGACAGCACCACCTCGTACCGCCCCGGAACGCGATTTGCAGGCAAGGCGATGCGTTCTGAAAGCTTCGGACTGGAAACGTACAGCCCCTATCAGGACAAGGATTTAACCGATATAAGCGTCTATGACGGCGGCGAACTGGAGCTTCCTTTCGGCAGTCCCGAACGCGCCCTCGACATGATTACCGACTACACAATGCAGGTAATCTCCGCGGGAAAAATTCCCGTAATGATGGGCGGCGAGCATCTGGTGACATTGGGTGCGGTCAGGGCTGCTGCTGAAAAATATCCCGACCTGCACATAATCCATTTTGACGCTCACGCCGATTTACGTGACGATTATCTCGGAACAAAGCTTTCGCACGCCTGCGTTCTGCACCGCTGCTGGGATATTATCGGAGACGGAAGAATTTATCAGTTTGGTATTCGTTCGGGCGACCGAAGCGAATTTTTGTGGGGAAGGGAACACGTTTACACTAATAAGTTCAACCTTGATACCCTTGATGAAACAGTTGAAAGGCTGAAGGGCAAGCCGGTATATTTTACAATAGATCTTGACGTGCTTGACCCGTCGGTTTTTCCCGGAACGGGAACGCCTGAGGCGGGAGGAATCAGCTTTATGGATTTGCTCAGCGGAATACTGAAGGTCAGCAGACTTAATATTGTAGGCGCTGACGTGAACGAGCTTTCCCCGATGCTTGACGCAAGCGGAGCGTCAACTGCTGTTGCCTGCAAGGTAATGCGAGAATTATTGCTTTCAATAAACACAGAAAAAGGAGAATTATAATGGGAAAATGTATGATCATCGGCTGCGGCGGCGTTGCTTCCGTTGCAATTCACAAATGCTGTCAGAACAGTGAAATTTTCACTGAAATCATGATTGCAAGCAGAACAAAATCAAAGTGCGACAAGCTTAAGGCCGAGCTTGAGGGCAAAACCAAGACAATTATCCACACCGCACAGGTTGACGCAGACAAGGTTGACGAGCTGGTTGCGCTTATCAATCAGTTCAAGCCTGATGTTGTGCTGAACCTTGCGCTCCCTTATCAGGATCTGACAATTATGGACGCCTGCCTTGCAACAAAGACGCATTATGTTGATACTGCAAACTATGAGCCGCTGGACACAGCAAAGTTTGAGTACAAGTGGCAGTGGGCGTACAAGGAACGCTTTGAAAAAGCAGGCATTACCGCGCTTTTAGGCAGCGGCTTTGACCCAGGCGTAACAGGCGTATTCTGCGCTTATGCGATGAAGCATTATTTTGACGAAATCAACTACATTGATATTTTAGACTGCAACGGCGGCGACCATGGCTATCCGTTTGCAACAAACTTTAACCCTGAAATTAATATCCGCGAAGTAAGCGCCAACGGCAGCTACTGGGAGGACGGACATTGGGTTGAAACAAAGCCAATGGAAATCAAGCGCGTTTACAACTTCGACCAGGTTGGTGAAAAGGATATGTATCTTCTCCACCACGAGGAGCTTGAATCTCTCGGAATCAACATCAAGGGAATCAAGCGTATCCGCTTTTTCATGACATTCGGTCAGAGCTATCTCACTCACCTCAAGTGCCTTGAAAACGTGGGAATGACAAGCATTGAGCCAATTGAATTTGAGGGCAAGCAGATAGTTCCGTTACAGTTCCTTAAGGCAGTGCTGCCGGATCCCGCTTCTCTCGGTCCGAGAACAAAGGGCAAGACAAACATCGGCTGCATTATGCAGGGCAAAAAAGACGGCAAGGACGTTAAGTATTATGTTTACAACGTCTGCGACCATCAGGAATGCTATAAGGAAGTCGGCTCGCAGGCTATCAGCTACACAACAGGCGTGCCTGCAATGATCGGCGCAATGATGATTATGACAGGCACTTGGAAGGGTCCCGGCGTATTCAACATTGAGGAATTTGATCCGGATCCATTCATGGACGCATTGAATAAATGGGGACTTCCATGGCAGGAAACATTCAATCCTACACTGGTGGACTGATGAACTTAGAACAGGCTTTATCGCAGGTAAAAACGCCCTGCTACGTTATTGACGAGCAGAAGCTTACGGACAATCTGAAAATTCTGCAAGGTCTTGAGCGGCGCACAGGCTGTCATGTTCTCCTTGCACAGAAGTGCTATTCCGCTTTTGCGACCTACCCGCTTATACGCTCGTATATAAGCGGGGCTACCGCCAGCGGACTTTACGAGGCACGCTTGGGACACGAGGAAATGGGAGGAGAAAATCACATTTTTTCTCCCGCCTACCTTGAAGATGAGATTGATGAAATTGTTGAAATTTGCGACCACATGGTATTCAACAGCTTTTCACAGTGGGAGAAGTACAGGGACAGGGTAAAAGGCAGAATAAGCTGCGGTATGAGAATCAACCCTGAGTTTTCCACTCAGGGCGACCATGCTATTTATGACCCGTGTTCGTCGGGCTCGCGGCTTGGAGTTACTCTCGAAAACTTCAGAGAGGATTTGCTTGACGGCATAGAGGGACTGCATTTTCACACCCTCTGCGAGCAAAATTCAGACGACCTTGAGGCAACGTTAGAGGTTGTAATACAAAAGTTCGGCAGGTATTTCGGCAGGCTGAAGTGGCTGAACTTCGGCGGGGGACATCACATTACAAGAGCGGATTACGATATAGAAAGGCTTGAACGCTGCATAAACCGAATCCGCAGTGAATACGGCTTGGAGGTCTATATAGAGCCCGGGGAAGCGGTTGCCCTTAACGCAGGCTATCTTGTTTCATCGGTGCTTGAAATTGTCCACAACGGAATTGACATTGGAATCCTTGACGCGTCAGCGGCTTGCCATATGCCGGACGTGCTTGAAATGCCGTACCGTCCGTTTATTATCGGCAGCGGCGAAAAGGGCGGGAAGAAGTTTGATTATCGTTTTGGCGGCAACACCTGCCTTGCGGGAGATATTATAGGCGACTACTCCTTTGATAAGCCGCTGAATATTGGCGATAAGCTGATTTTCACTGATATGGCGATTTATTCAATGGTGAAGAACAACACGTTTAACGGAATGGCGCTGCCATCAATCGAGCTTTTGACAACGGACGGTCAGATAAAAACAATAAAGAAATTCGGTTACTTGGATTTTAAGGGCAGACTTTCGTAAAAGCTTATTTGGAACGGTGTTTATTGCGCAGGGTAAGCAAGAAATTATATACTAATTAAGCAGGCTTAACAAATTAAGCCTGCTTAATTTTGCATCAGTGCATAAATTAACAGAAAAACCACGCATAAAGCGTGGTTTCTGACTGTTTAAATCTTAAAGCTTAGAAGAATTTAAGCTTATAGCTTCTTCTCAAAAACGAAGTCGTCCATTACATAGCCGCTGCCGATGTCTGTTACAACCGAGTCGGCAATTTCAAAGCCCATGTGCTTATAAACGTCTACGCTGTGGTTATTGTGCTTGTTTACCGTAAGATAAACGGAGCTTTTTCCGTATTTGCGTGTGAGGTCGAATATGAATGAAAATGCTTTGCTTGAAATGCCGTATCCGCGCATTTCGTTTTTCAGATATAGCTTTGAAAGGAACATTTTTTCCGCTTCGCAGTGCAGACCGATGTATCCGCATGGCTTTCCGTCTGCGCAGATGAAATAGTATTCATAGCCGTCCTTTATCTGAGCGGTCATTGCGCGCTCAGACTGAAACCTGTCAACCATGTAGTCAATCTGTTCACCGGTGAGAATGCATGGAAAATACTCATGCCATATCTGATTTGCCATTTCAGCCAGCGCTTTTATCTGTTTGTTTTCAACCTTTTCGAATGTAATATCCATTTTAGTCTTGATTGTTCACCTTGTATGCGAGAGTAAGCAGACTGTCACCGAGATGAACGTTTTCAGCTACAATTCCCTCATATTCAAGGTTAATGTCGTAGTGTGAGAAATTCCAGAATGAGTTGACGCCAAGCTTTATAAGCTGGTCAACAATTCCCTTTGTGCTTTCCTTTGGGATACATAGAATGGCAATCTGCGGGTGGTTTTCTTCACAAAAGGCTTCAAGCTTTGATGTATGAATAATGTTAAGTCCGCCGATTTCCATATTTTCGATTTTTCTGTTGACATCAAATATACCTATGAGCTTGCAGCCGCATTTTTCAAAATCAAGGTGCATTGTAACGGCACGACCAAGGTTGCCTGCGCCTATGAGGATTGTTTTAAGCTGTTTGTCAACGCCGATGATGCGGGCGATTTCGCCGCGCAGCTCGGCAACGTTATAGCCGTAGCCCTGCTGTCCGAAGCCGCCGAAGCAGTTCAGATCCTGTCTTATCTGAGAGGCGGTAAGCTTCATTCGCTCAGAAAGCTCGCGGGAGGAAATTTTTGTGATTCCCTCGCTCAAAAGCTCGCCTAAAAAGCGGTAATAGCGTGGCAGACGTCGAATTACCGAGTTGGAAATTCTATCGCTTTTTGCCAATATATCATCCCCTTATCAAAGCAGTTTTTCTAATCTCTTACCGATTTCAACAAGGAATGTTTCGGTGTCAACCTTTCTCTTATTAGGCAGCTTTGAAAGAATTTCAAGGTCGCCGGTCATTACTCCGTCCTCAATAGTGTCGATAGTTGCCTTTTCAAGCATATCAGCATAATGAACAAGGTCAGGAGTATTGTCAAGCTCGCCTCTTTTTCTGAGAGCGCCGGACCATGCAAAAATGGTCGCAACAGAGTTTGTGGAGGTAGGCTCGCCCTTGAGATGCTTGTAGTAGTGACGTGTAACCGTACCGTGAGCAGCTTCGTATTCATACACGCCGTCAGGCGAAACAAGAACGGAGGTCATCATGCCAAGGCTGCCGAATGCGGTCGCAACCATGTCTGACATAACGTCGCCGTCATAGTTTTTGCACGCCCAGATATAGCCGCCCTCGGAACGTACGACTCTTGCAACTGCGTCGTCGATAAGCGTATAGAAATAGGTGATACCTGCTGCTTCGAATTTTTCCTTGTATTCATTATCGAATATTTCCTGGAAAATATCCTTGAAGCGGTGGTCGTACTTCTTGGAAATTGTATCCTTAGTTGCAAACCACAAATCCTGCTTGCTGTCCAGAGCAAAGTTGAAGCAGGCTCTTGCAAAGCTTGCGATACTCTTGTCAATGTTGTGAAGTCCCTGAATGATACCGTCGGAGCCTTTGAATGTGTGGATAAGCTCTCTTGTTTCGTTGCCGTCCTTGTCTGTTACAACAAGCTCAGCCTTGCTGCCGTCCGCAACGCGCATTTCAGTGTTCTTGTAAACATCGCCGTAAGCGTGACGTGCGATTGTGATTGGCTTTGTCCATGTCGGGAGCAGCGGAGTAATGCCCTTAACGATGATTGGCGCTCTGAAAACCGTACCGTCAAGAATTGCACGGATTGTGCCGTTAGGGGACTTCCACATTTCCTTCAGATTGTATTCGGTCATGCGCTGCGCGTTTGGCGTGATAGTTGCGCACTTTACTGCAACGCCGTACTTTTTGGTAGCGTTTGCACTGTCAATTGTAACCTGGTCGTTTGTTTCGTTTCTGTGGACAAGACCTAAGTCGTAATACTCTGTGTTGAGGTCGACATGAGGCAGAATGAGAATGTCCTTAATCATCTTCCAGATGATTCTTGTCATTTCATCGCCGTCCATCTCAACCAGAGGCGTAATCATTTTGATTTTATCAGCCATTATAATTCCTCCACTGCGTCGTCATCGTTGTTGGCAAACTTTTCGAATTCACTGTAACCGTCGTCTTCGTCATCGTCAAAGGAGAAATCATCATCGTCAAAATCTTCCTCTGCCTCTTTGCATTCCAGAAACTTCTTGCTTGTGCAGATTCCTGTGATAAGACCTGCGATAAAGCCAAGAACGAACAGTAAAATAGCGGTACCCTTCTTCATGGTATTTCCTCCTTTAAATGGTTGTCATTCCGCCGTCTGCGACAGCGGAATGCTTGTAAATCAGTTATTTTTTGTGTAGTTAAGCAGACCGCCTGCAAGCATCATTGCTCTTCCGCGCTCGGAAAGGTCGCAGGTTACTTCAAAGCTGTATCCTGTGGTCTTGTTTTCTACAATGATTTTGCCGTCTGTTTCGATAATCTTTCTGATGTCGGAAATTTCAAGATTGTCGCCCTGCGAAATCTTATCATAATCGGCTTCGTCAACAAAGCAAAGCGGGAGAATTCCGTTGTTGATAAGGTTCTGTCTGTGAATACGGGCAAAGGACTTGCAGATAATTGCCTTTACACCCAGGTAAAGCGGAGCGAGCGCAGCGTGTTCACGGGACGAACCCTGACCGTAGTTGGAGCCGCCGACGATAATTGTTTTTCCTGCTTCCTTTGCGCGCTTAGGGAATGTTTCGTCGCATACTGTAAAGCAGTACTCGGAAATTGCAGGGATATTTGAGCGCAGCGGTAATATTTTAGAGCCTGCCGGCATAATGTGGTCTGTGGTAATGTTGTCGCCTACCTTTAGTGTAACGCCTGCCTCAATAGTTTCCGCAAGAGGGGTGTTTACAGGGAAAGGCTTGATGTTAGGACCGCGGAGAATTTCAACGTTCTTTGCTTCCTCCGGGGATGCAGGCGGAGTTACCATGTTGTCGTTGATGAGGAAGTGTTCAGGCATAATGTACGGAGGCATTGCACCCAGTGTTCTCGGATCTGTGAATACGCCTGCAATAGCGGATGCAGCCGCAGTTTCGGGAGAAACGAGGTAGATCTGACCGTCCTTTGTTCCGCTTCTGCCTTCGAAGTTACGGTTGAATGTACGCAACGAGATACCCTTTGAGTTAGGGGACTGTCCCATACCGATACATGGACCGCAGGCACATTCAAGGATTCTTGCACCTGCGTCAATAAGGTCGGATAAAGCGCCGCACTGAGCCATCATATTGTAAACCTGCTTTGAGCCGGGAGCGATTGCAAGGCTGACATCGGGGTGAACCGTTTTGCCCTTTAAAATGTGAGCAACCTTTAATAAATCCTGTAAGGAGGAGTTTGTGCATGAGCCGATACAAACCTGGTCAATCTTGATAGCGCCGATTTCGTCAATTGTCTTAACGTTATCCGGGCTGTGCGGACAAGCTGCCAGCGGAACAAGCTCGGAGAGATTGATTTCCACTGTTTCATCGTAAACGGCGTCGGGGTCGGCTGACATAGGAACATAGTCCTCTTCGCGTCCCTGAGCCTTTAAGAAAGCGTGCGTTGTTTCGTCAGAGGGGAAGATAGAGGTTGTTGCGCCAAGCTCGGCGCCCATGTTTGTGATAGTTGCGCGTTCGGGAACGGACAGGTTCTTGATACCGTCGCCTGTGTACTCCATTACCTTGCCGACGCCGCCCTTAACAGAAAGCACCTGAAGAACCTTGAGGATTACGTCCTTTGCGGAAACCCAGTCGTTGAGCTTTCCCGTAAGCTTTATGTTTACAACCTTAGGCATTGTGATGTAGTAAGCGCCGCCGCCCATTGCAACCGCAACGTCAAGTCCGCCTGCGCCCATAGCAAGCATACCGATGCCGCCGCCTGTCGGAGTGTGGCTGTCGGAGCCGATAAGCGTCTTGCCGGGCTTGCCGAAGCGCTCCAGATGAACCTGGTGGCAGATACCGTTGCCCGGACGGGAGAACCAGATACCGTGCTTCTTGGCAACGCTGCCGATAAAGCGGTGGTCGTCTGCGTTTTCAAAGCCTGACTGCAATGTGTTATGGTCTATGTAGGCAACCGAGCGTTCTGTCTTAACTCTGTCAACGCCCATAGCTTCGAACTGAAGATACGCCATTGTACCTGTTGCGTCCTGCGTAAGGGTCTGGTCGATCTTAAGCCCGATTTCTGTGCCTTTAATCATCTCGCCGTCAACGATGTGAGCCTTGATGATTTTTTCTGTTAATGTTAAGCCCATGGTTATCTCCTTTTGTTAAATAAAAATCTGTATATATTTTACTATATTTAGTGTACTTTGTCAAGAAAATAACAACATGAAATGAATAAATATTATAGTGTAACTTGCAAAGGAAAAAAGACGGAATTTGTTGACTATTATGGCTAAAAATGCTATAATCAAATATATATGTATAAAAGGGAGCTTAAAATGCGTAAAAAACCCTGTATTGCAGTAATGATATTATGTATGGCGTTTTTGCTCAGCGGCTGTAAAAGCAGCGAATACCGAAACGCCAATGTGATAAATGCCAATAACTATGACGGAGTTTCATTTGAAACAACCTCCGTCAGCACTGCTGCTCCAATCCCCGAAAGCAGCGTTACGACAACATCAAAAGCAGCCGAAAGCACAGCCGTTTCCGAAGCTTCTGTTCCTGTTTCTGAAGAAAGTGAACAAACAACTGTTCCTGTTACAGAAAAAAGTGAACAAACCACATCGACAACGGCAGCACCGACTGCCGCAGCCACTTCAACCACTACGACTCCGCCTGCCGTTACGTCTGAAACGGCGGCAGCCTCCTCGTCAGCAGCGGAAGCCACAACCACTGCTTCAGGCGCCGCAGCATCTACGGCTGTAACCGAGGCAGCGACAGACGCCGAGCTTCCCGACTATGACCGGAGCAGCTACAAGCCGCTGAATTACAGCGAGGTAAAGGGGATCTGGATAAGCTACATTGAGCTAAGCGACTTCCTTACGGGTAAGACCGAAAGCCAGTTCAGAGCAGGTATAGGCGCGGCTTACGACAACTGCGCAGGTCTTGGACTGAACACGGTTTATGTTCATGCAAGAGCGTTCAGCGACGCGTTTTACGATTCGGAGCTGTTTCCGCTGACGAAGTATGTTACAGGGTCTTACGGCGTGTCAATGACCTTTGATCCGCTGGAAATCATGGTTGAGGAAGCTCACAAACGCAATCTGTCCTTTCAGGCATGGATAAATCCTATGAGGGCGTACAGTGCGGATGACATTTCGTCAGTCAAGGACGGCGTGGTGAAATCCTGGTACAATGACGATTCAAAGCGCGGAAAATATGTAGTCAAGGTGGGCGGCTACTGGTATCTCAACCCCGCCTATACGGAAGTTACCGACCTTATCGGAAAAGGCGCAGCCGAAATAGCCGCCAATTACGATGTTGACGGAATACATATCGATGACTATTTTTATCCGACAACCGATTCAAGCTTTGATAAAAGCGCCTTTGCAAGCAGCGGCTATTCCGACTTGTCGGAGTTTCGCCTTGCAAACTGCGACAGGCTGATAAAGAGCCTTTATGACAATATAAAGGCGGTAAATCCAAAGGTTCTGTTCGGAATCAGCACACAGGGAAATGTTTCCAACAATATTTATCAGCTGTACGCAAATGTTGAGAAGTGGGCGTCAAATAAAGGCTATGCCGATTATTTTGCGCCGCAGATTTATTATGGCTTTGAACATTCGTCGCAGGACTATGTAAAGGTTTTGAACCAGTGGCAGAAAATGGTTGCAAAGTCGGGCGCAGCCCTTATTCCGGGCTTGTCAATCTACAAGATTGGCGAGGTGGATACTTGGGCAGGAAGCGGCAAATACGAGTGGCAGAATTACGGCGACATAATTAAAAGGCAGATCGAAGCCGCCAGGGAAGCTGACAATTACGGCGGAATAGTGCTTTACAGTTACAAATACGTTTTCGGAAGCGGAAAAACAAGCGCAATGAGTACGGAAATCAAAGCGTTCAAGCCGCTGCTGACTGAATAAGAGGAATATCAGATGAAAAAATTTTTAAAAGCTGCAAGCATGGCGGTTGCTTTGTTCACATTATTTGCAAATATGAACACAGCTGCATTTGCCGAGGCTGCCGCTGACAGCGGCGAAACGGAAGAAACGGGAACAATGCCCGAATACAGCGCCGCGTTTTCGCTGACGAACAATATGCGTTCCGTGATAATCACGCCAACAGTGGATTTCCTCACCTCGGAAGAGGACGACGAGGCTGCGGTTTCGGTGCAGCTTGACACAGTTTATCAAAATGCGGTTGACATCGGGCTTAACACGGTTTTTATAAGAACTGCTTCCGATGAATGTTCATATTACAATGCGGATATGAACAAAACAAAGGAAACGGATTATATCAGTCTTGCGCTTTCAAAGGCTGAAACCTACGGACTTGACGCGTTTCTGATCTATAACATCGACAAAGTGCTTGCGAAATGTTCCGATATAACGGAAGCAACCGATTTGCTGATAAGCGAAACCCATCGCTTTGCTCTTAAATACAAGCCTGACGGAATTGTTCTTGACGACTACTATTCGAGCCGAAACAGTGAAAGCTTCGGGAATTACATGGAGGTAGGCTCGGGAATTGGCTACGAAAACTGGCTTTATGACTCAACCGAGTTCTTTTTCCAGACAGCCTGCGATGTTATTCATCAGACAGACAATTCGATTGCGGTAGGTCTTATGGTAAACGATGTGTGGGCAAATTCATCGACAAACGATGCAGGCTCTGACACCGCTGACAGCGTTCAGGCACTTTACGACGGATTTGCCGATACAAAAAGCTTTGTTGAAAAGGGATATGTGGATTTTACGGTTGTAAGATCATACGGCTCTCTTACCGACAGCAGTCTGCCTTTTGAAAAGGTGACCGGATGGTGGGGTACATTGTCCGCAGAAAGCAGCATACCTATGTACGTTGTTCACTATAACGAAAAAATAGGAACAAGCGCGGCAGGCTGGGGCGGCGAGGATCAAATCCTGCGGCAGCTTTCCACTGCAAAGGACATTGCAGGCTACGGCGGCAGCGTGTTCAATTCTTATGCAAGCCTTGCTGCAAATCCTTTCAATTCAACCACAACCCTTACGCAGTTTTACGGCAACGAGATAAACGAGGAAACTCTTTTCGAGGACCTTGTAATGACCTCGCCGAGCAGACTGAAATACACAACGGAGGAGCCTGTTGCCGAGTTTATGGGCTCGTTTGACGAAAACTTTGACGTTTATTTTAACGGCAGCAAAATCGAGCTTAACAAAGCAGGCAACTTCTATCTGCAAAAGGATTTATCGATAGGCAGCAATAAGTTTACTATCACTCACAAGGGCAAAACCTACACATATAACATTGAGCGTAAAATCACGGTTATGAAATCGGTTGACGATTCAATCGGCGAGGGTAAGACCCTTAAGGTCGAGGGCGGCACAAAAATTCAGCTTTCAGCCATTGCCTATAAGGGGTCAACCGTAACCGCTTCAATCAACGGCAAGGTTATTACGCTAAAGCAGACCACAACTACCCTTGACAACGACGACCTTAACTCCTACTATGCCCGTTTTAAAGGAACATACACAGTTCCCGACGGCGTAATAGGCGAGGTTCAGGATCTGGGAATGATTACCGTTGTCGGTACATATAAGGGCTACACAATGACAATGTACGGCTCAAAGGTAAAGGTAAATGCGCTGCCTGAGCCGCCTAAGGAGAACATTTCCGCCGAAATTTACGATCAGGACTCGGCAGGCTCGGGCGAGGTTGTAGGTACGATTGACCCTATAAAGTCTGAAACCGAAGCCGTTACATTAGTTAAAACTCTTAACAACTACACATTTGTCTACAATGCAAAGACAACAGGCGCTGTGCTTTCGCCGGATTTCGGGCAGCTTCCTGCGGGAACTCTCGATTACTACCTTTCAACCTCAGGCAGCTATTACATAACCGAATCGGGAAAGCGCTTCAATGCCTCGGATGCATCGCTTGTTGACGGCTGCGGATTTGGCGAAAATAAGCTATATGTACGCTCTGTCGGCACAACAGGCGGCGACAGCTACATAAAAATCCAGCTTGACGACAAGGTCAGCTACAACGTTGAAACGGTGGGCAACAGCTACTACACAGCCTATGACGGTGACTACAACGTGGATAATTTCACGGCAACTCACGTTTATGTAACCTTTGACAATGTAACCAGCGTAACAAAGCTGCCGTCCTTTGAGTATAATCTTGTGTTCAGTGCAGGAAAGTGGGAAACGGTAAACGTAAACGGCGTGCCGAAATTCCGGCTTGTGCTCCAGTTAAGACAGCCGGGAGTATTTATGGGCAGCGGTGCGTATTATGACAGCGAGGGCTGTCTGATTCTCACCTTCCAGGTGCCGACAAACGTAATCAGCAATCTCAATATCGTAATCGACCCCGGACACGGCTACGGTGTTTCGGCAGATAAGTTCGACCCCGGCGCTATCGGTCATGTAACCGAGCAGAAGGTGAACCTTGCCGTTGCAAAGCAGCTTACGGCGCAGCTTAAGGCGTTGGGCGTAAACGCCGTCAGACTCCAGACGGAAAGCTCCTTCCTGCTTTCCGCTTCCCGTCCGACCTATGCAAGGCAATACGGCTGCGACCTGTATATATCGCTCCATTCCAATAAAGTGACAACAAACAGCGACGCACGCGGAGTTGAGGTTTACTATTTCACGCCGTATTCACAGCCCCTTGCCGCGGCAATTTCTGCGGAAATCGCCAACTATTACCAGTACAACGTTTATTCGGACAGAGCAAACAAGAACCGCGGCGCAAAGTACAGCTATTACTGGGTAACGGAGCAGCAGGACTTCCCGTCAGTGCTTGTTGAAATGGGCTTTGTAAGCAATCTTGAGGACGCGATGGCTCTTGCGGACAGCGACCATCAGGCGGGAATTGCAAAAGCAATTATAAATGGTATAAACACCTATCTTTCACGCAGCAGCATTTCGTACAGCACCAACGGCAATGATTCCGCAGGAAACGGCGGCGGTACTGCCACCGAGCCTGCCGAAACGACCGCTCCTGAGGATACGTCCGAGCCTGTTGAAACAACAACGGGTACAACCGACGAGAACGACGCACTTCCTGACGATGAGCCTCAGGAAACAATACCAACAACAGATGATGTAACTCCGGACGACGGCGAAGAAATTCCGGATGACGGAGATGATACATCAGGCATCGAATCAGATACATATGACGCATGACAGAAAAAAGAGGGATTTGTAAATTTGTCTGAAAAAACTGCTTGCATTTATTGTTATAATTTGATATAATATACAAGGCGTGTTAAACGCATACTGCAAATAATAAAGTAAAGGGGATAAAATATGTCAGCAAGTATTGTTGTCGGAACACAATGGGGCGATGAAGGAAAGGGTAAGATTATTGACATTATTGCTTCTCGTGCAGACGTAGTAGTTCGTTCACAGGGAGGTAACAATGCCGGTCACACTGTTGTAAACAACGGCGAAACCTATAAGCTTCACCTCATTCCGTCAGGCATTCTTTACAAGGATACATTGTGCCTTATCGGCGCAGGAGTAGTTCTTGATCCTAAGGACTTACTCAGCGAAATTGACAATCTTGAACCAAGAGGAGTTTCGTTCGCTAACCTTAAGATTGACCCGAGAGCTCACGTTGTTATGCCTTGGCATATTGCCCTTGATGGACTTTCCGAGAAATTCAGAGGAAATGCCGATATAGGAACAACACACCGCGGAATAGGTCCTACTTATATGGATAAGTACGAGCGCTGCGGAATCAGAGTTTACGACCTTGTTCATCCTGAGGTTTTTGCTGAAAAGGTAAGAGCAACAGGAAAGCTCAAGAACAAGATTATCACAGAGGTTTACGGCGGCGAAGCGTTCGACCTTGACGCTGTAATCAAGGAATACACAGAATACGGCAAGCGTCTTGCAAAGTATGTTGACGACGTTTCCGTACTGGTTTACAATGCAAATAAGGCAGGCAAAACAATCATGTTCGAGGGCGCGCAGGCTACTCTCCTTGACATTGATTTCGGTACCTATCCTTATGTTACATCGTCACATCCGCTTTCAGCGGGCGTGTGTGTCGGCACAGGCTGCGGTCCTATGATGATCAACGAAATCATCGGTGTTGCAAAGGCTTACACAACCCGCGTAGGTAAGGGTCCGTTCCCGACAGAGCTTAACGATGAAACAGGCGAAACTATCAGAAACAAGGGCGGCGAGTTTGGCACAACAACAGGCAGACCGAGAAGAACAGGCTGGTTTGACGCCGTTATCGTTCGTCATTCGGTTCGTGTAAACGGACTTTCAAAGCTTGCAATCAACAAGCTTGACACACTGGGCGGAATCGGTACGCTGAAAATCTGCGTAGGCTACAAGAAGCCTGACGGAACAACGACGAAGGACTTCCCGCCGACGCTTGAAGAGCTTGCAGGCTGCGAGCCGATTTATGAGGAATTCCCCGGATTTGACGAGGATATTTCCAAGTGCAGGTCTTTTGACGAGCTGCCGCAGGTTTGCAAGGATTATATCGCAAGACTTGAAGAGCTTTGCGAATGTAAGGTTGCAATGGTAGGTATCGGTCCTGACAGAAGCCAGATTCTCGAAAGATAAATATTCGACGGCGCAAAAGTCGTCCTTAACGACCGTCCGTCTTTACGGACGGTTGCGTTTTTTTACAAAAGGTTAAGTCTGATTTTTCGGACATAGCCGAAAGGTTGGTCTTATGAAAATACTTTTTATCGGAGATGTTGTGGGGCAGAAAAGCTGCGAATTTCTTATCGGCGAGCTGCCTAAGCTGAAGCGCCGGTACGATATTGATGTTACAATCGTAAACGGCGAAAATTCAGCCGACGGAAACGGAATCACTCCCTATTCTGCTAAGCTGCTGCTTGGGGGCGGCGCCGATGTTATAACTACCGGCAACCACTGCTTTAAGCGCAGAGAAATGACGCCTTTTTACGATGAAAGCGACATAGTTATTCGCCCTGCAAATTTGGGCGATGAAATTGCGGGCAAAGGAATATGCCGGCTTGATTTCGGTAAGTTCAGGCTTGCGGTGATAAATCTTATCGGAACCTCATATATGCAGCCCGCGGATAATCCGTTCAAATGTGTTGAAAAAATGCTGGAGGAAATTGACACGAAGAACATTGTCGTTGATTTTCACGCGGAAGCAACTGCCGAGAAAAAGGCAATGGGCTATTTCCTTGCAGGAAGGGTCAGCGCTGTGCTTGGAACTCATACCCATGTTCAGACGGCGGACGAAACCGTTATCGACGGGCATACCGGGTATATTACCGATGTTGGAATGACAGGCGTACACGAAAGCGTGCTTGGCATTGACAAGGACGTAATTATTCAGCGGCTGACAACGTATTTTCCGCAGAAGCACGTTTATGCCGAGGGAAATCCGCGGATAAACGGGGTGGTACTGGATATTGACAGCGCAAGCGGACGCTGTTTGTCAATTACACGAATAAACTAAAGAAAGAAGGTCAATCTTATGGAAATTGTAAAGGTATCGGCAAAATCCGTTCCGAAGTCGGTAGCAGGCGCAATTTCAGCCATTGTCCGCGGAGGCGGAAAAGCTGAGGTTCAGGCGGTGGGCGCAGGCGCTGCAAATCAGGCGATAAAAGCAATCGCTATTGCAAGGGTTTATCTTGAGGACGAAAAGATTGACCTTGTGTGTATTCCTGCTTTTACCGAGGTTGAAATTAACGGCGAGGAACGAACGGCAATACAGTTTATTGCAGAAAAAAGGTGATTGACATTTTCCTCTATAAACTGTATAATAAAATAAATAAAACATTTGGGGTGGCTTATGAAAAAAAAGGTAATATCTGCAATTGCCGCATTGGCACTGGTTATAACCGTGCTTTGCGTCGGCACAGTTGCATTCGACGGAAACGACTACGACTACAATGATTACGGCGGTTCTTCAGACTGGGGCGGCTCGTCCGACTGGGACAGCGGTTCGAGTACATACTATTACGGCGGAACCGACAGCGGCAGTGATGACGGTGGATCTTTCGGTGTTATTCCAATAACAATCGTGGTTATCATCATTGTTGCAATTATCATTTCCAACAGCAAAAAATCAGGCGGCAATAACAAATCGACAGGCACAGTACGCTCAGGTCAGGGCGGAGGACAGGGCAAAAATGTTACTCTTCCTGACAGAACGGCTCAGATCGAACAGATTATCAAGGCTTACGATCCTAACTTTACCGCAAGCGACTTCGCAACGTTCGCAAAACAGGTTTATATGGATATTGAGGACGCATGGTGCAAGCGCGACCTTACTCCTGTCAGACCTGTAATGCACGATAATCTGTACAACACAACAAAGAAACAGGTTCAGTCCAAGATTGATCAGGGCGTAATTTACCACTACGAAAGCATTGCAATCAACACTGCGTATCTTACAAGCTTTGTAAAGGATTCTCAGTTTGAATATCTTACGCTTTACCTGAACGCCCGCATGATCGACTATCAGACGGACGAAAAGACAGGCAACATTATCCGCGGCGACAAGAATACTCGCTGGGATATGCGCTATAAGATGAAGTTTATGCGTTCAGTCGGCGTTCTCACAAAGGACGAAAGCGGCAAGATGGACGGTAACAACTGCCCGAACTGCGGCGCGCCGCTTGAAATCACCTCGTCAGGTCACTGCCAGTACTGCGGCTCCGAGGTTACAACAGGCAAGTACAGCTGGGTACTCAGCGACTTCACAACTATCAGAAACGATACTGTTGATGAGGGTGTAAGCGTTCCTCCGCAGGATGACAAGCAATAATGGAAAAATGGATAATCCCTCTTATTATTGTTCTTGCGCTGATTTTGATTATTCTGATTATCGTACTGGTTATAAAATCAAAGCTTGAACATCTGACAAAGTCAACGCTTAATATGGGGCTTAATGAAACAGCAGCTATGCTGATGAACGGGATAAAGGAGGAGGCAACTCTTCCTAAGTCCATCAGCAACATGACCGCCGTCTACAAGCCCAAAATCGAGCGTGATTTTCCGCAGCTTGGCTACGCAGGAATGCAGACTATGGCTGAAAACGCCTTGCTTAGCGTGTTTACAGCGCTGGAGGCAGGAAGCGTTGAAAAGCTCACAAATGCCTCGTCAAAGCTCATCGATTATGTTCAGACGCGAATTGACGATTATGCAGGCAGGGAAACAAAGGTTTACATTGACGACGTGAAAATCCACAAGTCGGGAATTGCGTCCTATAAAAAGACCGACACATTTGCGGAAGCGGTTTTTGAGGTTTCGCTTGAATATCGTTTCTACACAGTTGACGGTAAGGGGAAGATAACGTCGGGTTCAAAGGAAAATCTTACCCAGGCTGCATATCAGCTCGTTCTGACATACGATCAGGAGCTTTATCTGGATACAACGAGCATTGTTTTTTCAAGCAACTGTCCGAATTGCGGAGCTCCGGTTTCGGCAATCGGAAAGAATAAGCAATGCCCTTACTGCGGCAGCGGATTAACAGAAATTGCCGACAGAATATGGCTTGCAAACAGTTACAAACAAACAAAATAAACTCGAAAGGAAGTATTTATCATGGGACTTATTAAAGCAGCAATCGGTGCACTCGGCGGCACACTTGGCGACACATGGAAGGAAGCCATTCACTGTGAAGCTATGAACAACACCGTTATTCTTCGAAACGGTACAAAAATGCATGACGGTTCAAACCGTTCAAGCAACACAAAGGGTTCTGAAAACGTAATCAGCAACGGCTCTGCAATTATGGTAGAGGAAAACACCTGTATGCTGACAATCGACAACGGCAAGATTACAAACGTAGTAACAGAGCCGGGCAGATACATTCTCGACAATTCTTCCGCTCCGTCGATTTTCGCCGGTCAGATTAAGGATTCCGCTAAGGATCTCATTTCACGTTTCACGTTCGGCGGTACGCCTTCCGTTGAACAGCGCGTTGTTTACATCAACCTGCAGAAGCTGCCGGGAATTCCGTTCGGCACAGGCACTCCAATGCCGTACTTTGACCCAAAGTATAACACTACTGTTGACCTCCGTTTCTACGGTTCGTTTGAAATTCAGATTACTGACGCCGAAATGGCTGTAAAATTCTATCAGGAAGTTGCAAGCAAGGGCGTAAACGCAGGAGATATGCTTGTTAAGGATATTTTCAAGACAGAACAGTACAGAAATGAATTCATGCAGAGTATGCTTGAGGCTCTTAACGGATTATCAAGCGCCGGCGTTTGCTACAACCAGATTTCAAGCCAGCTTTCAGCTCTTACAAACAACGTTCGCGAAGCTACAAGAAACAACTGGATGGAACGCGGTTTCACAGTTACAAACGTTGGTATGGGCGGACCTGTTACACTTTCCGACGAGAGCAAGGAGCTGCTTAAGGATAGACTTAAGGCTGATACAATGCTTGGCGCAGACGTTCAGAAGGCAATGATGACCGGCGCGGTTGCTCGCGGCATCGAGGCTGCAGGCTCCAATGAAAACGGTGCAATGATGGGCTTTATGGGCATGAACATGGCTATGAACGCAGGCGGAAACATTTTAGGTCAGATGCCGAGCGGACAACCGGCTGCTCAAGCTGCTCCCGCTGCCGATCCAAATGCATGGAAGTGCAGCTGCGGAACAACAAACACAGGCGCATTCTGCTCAGGCTGCGGCGCAAAGAAGCCTGAAGAATGGGTTTGCTCTTGCGGTACACACAACACAGGTAAGTTCTGCGCTAACTGCGGCTCAAGCAAGGAAGGCGCTGCTCCTGCCAAGGTAAGCAGCGAGTGGGTTTGCTCCTGCGGCGAACATAACACAGGCAAGTTCTGCGCAAATTGCGGTTCACAGAAGCCGGCGGCACCTAAGAAGTACAAGTGCGACAAGTGCGGTTGGACGCCTGCCGACCCTGCAAATCCTCCTAAGTTCTGCCCAGAATGTGGAGATCCGTTTAACGACGATGATTTAGTTTAATAAGAAAGGCGGAGAAATCCGCCTTTTTATTTTAATATAATTTCCCTATTTCCGAGTTGAAATCGTCAAGCACAGTTCGCAGTGCGGTAAACGCAATCAGTGAATAAGTATCGCAGTTTTCCTGCTGAACAGGTATTTCCAGCGGTTCTATTTTTCGTCCGGACAGAGCGGTTATTGATCGGTTTAAGCTTATAACAAGGCTTTCTGCGGTGTTGCTTGTACAGGAAAATGTGTCTTTTTTGCATAATCCGCAGGTTATAACGTTTCCTTTATGATTTTTTAGAGAGCTGACCTGTTCAATATTCTGCGCGTTGGCAATCACTATTGATTTGTTGGAAAAAATGCTGCATGGGAGCGCAGCGCCTGCTTTTAACAGCACAATTCCACTGTCGCATAATATCTGTGACGGGCTTGACATCTCCACAAATAAAAGCTCGTATCCGCTTCCTTTTTCAATATAGATGCCGCCGAAAACGTAGATTATTTTATAGGTTCTGCTGAGCCTTTCAATGATTAGATTTTTAAAGGCGGCGTCGCCTTTATCGCCATAAATAAAAATAGTAGTCATAGAATCACCTATGACTACTATTCCTTTTTTGTGTGTTTTTATGCCTACTGAGCCATTCCAAGCTCAATTGCCTTAAGGTTGGATTCAAGCAGTGCTGCCTTTTTAGGCGGAATTACCTTTGCCATGGCCTTTTTTATCATTTCCGATGAGGTTACGCCTGTTTCCTTGAGCATTTTTCCGACAAGGATAATATTCGCCATGCCTTTAAGGTTATTGTCTGCTGCAAGCTGTGTTGCAGGAACGTAGAAACATTCAATGTCGCTGCGTTCACATTTTTCTTCAACGAGGGAACTGTCGATAAACGCACGTCCGTTTGGCTGAACCGATGAAATAAACCTGTTGAAGCTTGGAGTGTTCATAACGATAAGAGTTGTAGGAGTAAGGATAAGCGGCGAGCTGATTGGTTCATCGCTTATTGTAACGGAGCAGTTGCAGGTACCGCCGCGCATTTCGGGACCGTATGACGGCAGCCAAGAAACCTGTTTGTCTTCATAAAGACCGTAGTATGCAAGCAGCTTGCCTGCGAAAAGGATACCCTGTCCGCCGAAGCCTGCCAAAAGAATCTCATTTGTCATTTCTTACAGCACCCTCCTTATAAACGCCAAGCGGATAGTATGGAATCATCTCTTTTTTAAGTCTTTCACAAGCCTCAACAGGAGTCATTCCCCAGTTGGTTGGGCAGGTGGAAAGAACTTCAATTATTGAGAAGCCCTGCTTGTTTTTCTGGAACTCAAAGCCTTTTCTGATTGCCTTTTTAGCTATTGCAATGTTCTTTGGGTCGGTTACTGTAACACGCTCAGCGAGCGCAACACCGTCAAGCTGCGAAAGCATTTCACACATCTTGACAGGGAAGCCCTCAATGTCGGTGTTTCTGCCGTAAGGAGTTGTTTGCGTAATCTGTCCAGGCAGAGTAGTAGGCGCCATCTGACCGCCTGTCATGCCGTAGGTCGTGTTATTGATGAAGATAACGGTAATGTTTTCGCCTCTTGTTGCAGCATGAACAGTTTCTGCTGTACCGATTGCGGCAAGGTCGCCGTCGCCCTGGTATGTAAATACAAACTTATCAGGGTTAGCGCGCTTAACGCCTGTTGCAACGGCAGGAGCGCGTCCGTGCGACGCTTCCATCATATCGCAGTTGAAGTAGTCGTAAGCCATTACAGAGCAGCCAACAGGGCAAACACCGATTGAGTCGCCCTCTATGCCCATTTCGTCAATTACCTCGGCAACAAGGCGGTGTACAATGCCGTGCGTACAGCCGGGGCAGTAATGTAAAGGAACGTCGCATAAAGCGTGAGGTCTTTTAAATTCCGGCATTACTTTGTACCTCCCATTTCCTCGATTTTTGCTAAAATTTCAGCAGGCGACGGGATAACGCCGCCAGTTCTTCCGAAGAATTCAACAGGCTTTGAGCAGTTGATTGAAAGCCTTACATCGTCAACCATCTGACCCATTGACATCTCAACGGTAAGTACCTTTTTGGCATTCTTTACAGCCTCGTTGATTTCCTTTTCCGGGAACGGCCAGAGCGTAATCGGTCTGAATACGCCTGCCTTAATGCCTTTTTTGCGTGCGGCGTCAACGGCGGATTTTGCAATTCTTGCTGTTGAACCGTATGCAACTACCACAATATCGGCGTCCTCGCAGTTGGAGGCTTCCGCCATTGTGTGCTTAGCTTTTAAATCGTCATATCTCTTGAAGCGGTCGGCAATTGTTTGCTCAAGCTCGTTTGCTTGCAGGTAAAGCGAGTTTATAATGTTGTGCTTTCTCTTATTGCCGTGTCCGTTTGCAGCCCATGGCTTGTTTTCGGCAGTTGACATCTTAATTTCAGCGTCGTCAAATTCAACGGGTTCCATCATCTGTCCCAGCAGACCGTCTGCAAGTATAACGGCAGGCATTCTGTATTCGTCTGCAAGGTCGAACGCCTTTGTAACGGTGTCAGCCATTTCCTGAACGGAAGCAGGGGCAAGAACAAGGCAGTGGTAATCGCCGTGTCCAAGTCCCCGTGTTACCTGCCAGTAGTCAGCCTGGGACGGCTGAATACCGCCAAGTCCCGGACCGCCGCGCATTACGTCAATGATAACGCAGGGCAGGTCGGCGCCTGCTATATATGAAATGCCTTCTGATTTAAGAGAAATTCCGGGCGATGACGAGGAGGTCATGCAGCGGATACCTGAGCCTGCGCAGCCGTAAATCATATTTATTGCGGCAACCTCTGATTCGGCCTGCAAAAATACTCCTCCAACCTTTGGCATTCTCTTTGAGAGGTATGCGGAAATCTCTGTCTGAGGTGTTATCGGGTAACCGAAAAAACATTTGCAGCCGGCTCTTAATGCGGCTTCAGCCAATGCTTCGTTGCCCTTCATAAGTGTACGTTCAGCCATTATTTCTTGTCACCTCCAACTGTAATTGCGCAATCAGGACACATTACCGCGCAAAGAGCGCAGCCTATGCAGGCGTCGTCGTCAATGCACATTGCGGTAAAGTAGCCGTTTTTGTTCATTTTATCCTGCTGTATTGACACAATTTTTTTCGGACAGGCAGTTACGCACAGTCCGCAACCTTTACAGCGGTCGAATTCTACCTTCATTTTTGCCATATCTGACTTCCTTTCTAAGGCTAATTGTTCCAAATAGCCTTTACATATATATCAACCGGATAAGTATTTGAAAGCTTGTCGGTCGAAAGGTCGCGTTTAACGGTATTGCATACAACAGGCAGACTTGCAAGTTCGGAAATTTGCTTTGCGTAATCAATGGAGTTTTCTACATCTGCCTGAGTGGTTTCCGAACCCATGTTTGAGTTGTTTACAATTCCCGTGCACTTAAGGTCTGACGCAAGTTCAATATCACGCATAAGCTCAACTGCGTCCGCCGGCTTTTTTATCAGATAACGGAAGCAGTTCACAACATATAGCATCTGAACATCGTCCAGCTTTTTTATTGCAGGAGCATATCTTCCGAGAGCGGTTGCGCCTGCATCATCTCCGCCAACGTCAAGTATTACATATTCGCTTTCAGAGATAATGCTGTTTATATCAAAATTAAGCGCGGGAATATCAAGGTTTGTATTGGCATATTTAGGCACTTTAAGAGTAATGCCGTTATGTCTGAACAGTTCAGCAAAGTCTGCTGTACGGAAATACGGATTAACTATATCAAGGTCTACGATTGTGCATTGCTTGCCCGACCTTGCAATATCAAGAGCAAGATTTACGGCGAAATTGGTTTTGCCTGAACCGTAATGCCCTGTGATTATATTCATTTTAGAGAAATTCATCTAACGCCTTTCGTTGGATCAAAGTTTCATTTTTATGGGAAATGCTATGATTTTTTATATTTACAATGCCCACTTTTATTATTATATCACAAAAAAACACTAATGTAAATGATTTTTTTGAGTTTGTAAAATTCATAAAAAAGTCTGAATATTCAGATTTGTCATTTTCTGAAAAAACAGAAAACCGCAGAAAGCTGTAAATACAGTCTGTCTGCGGTTTAAATTATTCAAGCTTTACTTATCAATAATAATAGTAGTTTCCTGAATTAGCAACTGAGCTGAAGATTCCAACGCCTGCAATTGCAAAAATGATGAACATGAGAACAATGATACCAACTGCGATAAGATCCAGAATGAGGACTGCACGGCAGTAGTTCTTCTTAGCCTTAGGAGTCGAATCGCCGAACGCCCATACAAGAGTGATAATAAGGCTGATGATGCCGAACCAGGATGTTACGATAATTGTACCGACCCACTGACCTACTGTCATTGGCTGTTCGGACTGAACCTGCTGGTTGTATGTATAGTTGTAGTTGTACTGAGGCGGCGGTGCAACAGGAGGTACAGGCGGAACGTTGTTGTTGTAGTTCTGCTGAGACTGCTGATATGCAGGCTGTTCAGGAGCGGGCTGCTGTGGTGCAGCTGATGGCTGTTCTGCTGCTGCTTCGTTGAGGTTAGCTCCGCAGCGAGTGCAGAAGCGTTCATTTTCAAGCAGAAAATTTCCGCATTTTGGACACTGTTTTGACATAATTCAAATTTCCTTTCCAAATTTTATCCCAATTTCTTTAATTATATTACCACAAATATATATCATTGTCAAGAAATAAATATACCCGCAAGCCTCAGCCGCGGGTAATATTTATCAGTTGTTTTCTGTTTCGCCGGTAGAGTTATCAGTTTCGGCTGTGTTGTTCGATGAGCCTGTTATTTCGGCTGTATCGGAAGAAACGCCCGGGTTTTCAAGGACATCCTTGGCGTCAGCCTTAAGCTCGCTGTCGTCAATATCGTTCAGCTGACCTGTCATAAGCAATTCAAAGTCAGGTCCGTTAATTTTTTCATGCTTCATCAGGTACTGGGCAACAATGTGCAGCTGATTCATGTTAGTGTTGAGGATTTCCTTTGCACCCTCGTAACCCTGTTCAATAAGCTCGCGCATTTCTGCGTCGATTTCAGCAGCAACATTTTCCGAGTAGTTTCTGCCCTGTGAGTAATCCCGTCCCAGGAACACCTCTGAATTGTCGTGGCCGTAAACCATTGGTCCAAGCTTTTCGGAGAAACCGTAGCGTGTTACCATATCTCTTGCAATGTTTGTTGCGCGCTCAATGTCATTTGACGCGCCTGTTGAAATATCATCGAGAATAAGCTTCTCAGCAACACGTCCGCCAAGGAGAACAATGATTTCTTCCTCCATCTGGGTCTTGCTGCGGTAGCTTCTGTCGTTTTCGGGAAGTGACATTGTGTATCCGCCTGCTGTGCCTCTTGGGATAATGGAAACCTGATGAACCTTATCCTGAGTTTTGCAGTAGAATGTGCAGACTGCATGACCTGCTTCGTGGTATGCGGTAAGCTTCTTTTCCTTTTCGGTAACAACCTTTGATTTCTTTTCAGGACCTGCCACAACCTTGATTGTAGCCTCTTCGATATCCTTTTCAATAATGGATTTTCTGTTTACTCTTGCAGCAAGGAGGGCAGCCTCGTTTACAAGGTTTTCCAAATCAGCGCCTGTGAATCCTGCGGTTGTCTTTGCAATGGTTGCAAGGTTTACGTCAGGAGCAAGCTTCTTGTTTCTTGTGTGAACCTTAAGAATTTCCTCACGGCCCTTGATGTCCGGATAATTAACCACAATCTGTCTGTCGAAACGGCCGGGACGGAGCAGGGCAGGGTCGAGAATATCACGTCTGTTGGTAGCTGCGATAACGATAATGTTTTCCTTTTCGGTAAAGCCGTCCATTTCAACAAGCAGCTGATTCAGCGTCTGTTCGCGTTCATCATGACCGCCGCCAAGACCTGCGCCGCGCTGACGTCCCACTGCGTCAATTTCATCAATAAAGATGATTGACGGAGTGTGCTTCTTTGCCTGGTCGAACAGGTCGCGCACACGGGAGGCGCCTACGCCGACAAACATTTCAACGAAATCGGAACCGCTTATAGAGAAGAAAGGCACGCCTGCTTCACCTGCGACAGCCTTTGCAAGCAGAGTTTTACCTGTGCCCGGAGGGCCTACAAGGAGAACGCCTCTCGGTACTCTTGCGCCGAGTTCTTCGTATTTTTTCGGGTTTTTGAGGAAGTCAACAACCTCTGCAAGCTCCTGCTTTTCCTCGTCTGCGCCTGCAACGTCGGAGAAAAGAACCTTCTTACCGTTTGAAGGCTGGTTGCGGGTATTGGCTCTGCTGAACTGGTTCATCTTTCCGCCGCCTGTTGTCTGGCGCATAATGACGAATGTAAAGCCTATCATCAGGGCAATAAGGATAATATAAGGCAGGAAGCTGGTGAGGAATGTGTTGTCCGAAATCGGCAGATAGTCCTCAATCAGCTCTGCGTCGGGATTTTTCTCGTTATAGTTCTTTCTGTAATCAATAATGTCGTTCAGAAAAACATTAACGTTAGGAACGGTGTACTTGCGTATTTCGTCTGAGCCTTTAACTTTGAAAGTAAGCGCTCCCGACCCTAAGTCAAGGGAAAACTGAGATACGTTGTAGTTGTCAAACTCAACCATAACATCGGAATAGTTTGTTTTGGTAACAGTAGAGCTCAGTGAGTTCATCATGTTCATTACCGAGAAGAAACCGATAACAAGCAGGACGATGATTGCCACATAAATAAGGGTGTCTTTTGCTTTTTTGTTCATTTAAACCACCTTTCTGTTGTTACATTACACATTGTTATATATTATTTTTCATAAACTTCTCTTTTTAAAATGCCTATGTACGGCAGGCAGCGATACTGCTGAGCGTAGTCAAGTCCGTATCCGACAACAAACTCGTTTTCGATATCGAAGCATTTATAGTCAGACTTCAGGTCAACTGCGCGCTCTACGTTTTTGTCAAGGAGCGTAGCAATTTTGATTGAGGCAGGACCTCTTTCCATGAGAGTGTGCTTAACATTATATAATGTACGGGCAGAGTCGAGAATATCCTCAATTATGATTACATCCCGATCCTTTATATCGGTTTCAAGGTCTTTTTTTATCTGTACAACGCCGGAAGAAACGGCAGAATCTCCATACGACTGTGCAACCATAAAATCTATTTCGCAGTCAAGGTCAATTTCTCTCATAAGGTCAGCCATGAAAGTGATTGAACCCTTTAAAATCCCGACTAAAAGCGGTTTTTTTCCTTTATAGTCCTCTGTAATCTGTCTGCCCATTTTCTTGCAGGCGGTTTTTAAATCTTCTTCCGAAAATAAAATGCGTTCAATTGACTCGTTCATATTTCTATTCCTTTTATTTTTTTATTTAAACAGATATTGTTATTATAACATAAATTAAGTCGCCGTAAGGCGACACGGAAACGCCGTCATCTGCCGTCAGGCAAATGGATTTAATGATAAAATGTTCTCAGACCTCCGTGCAGCAGAGGAGCCGCATGAAATGCGGTAAAAATCGGAGAAGCCGATTTTGAGCCTTAGATTATTATAACATAATCCTTACTGAAAATCAATTAAATAAACGATTTTTTTGGGAATATTATGTGTTAATTTTGCGATAATTCTGAAAAATTTCTTCACAATAAAAAAAGCCGCATTTAACAATCGCAAATTTATTTCTGGACAAATTAACTTTTCCGTGTCCGTTTTTGATTATTTCAGCGGTCATGGCGACTCTGAGATTACTTGGCTCAATATTATAATCGTCAAAAACCGACAGGATTACTCTGTGAATAATGGGCTTTTCAAGCTCTGACAGCTTTTCAAGGCTGTATTTTCCATCGCAGTACGCGTCTTTTTTCGCTTTTTGCGCCAGCTTCTCAAGAAATCTGCTGTCATCGGACAATGCGGCTGTCATTCGTGAAATGCCGCTGTGAAACGACGGGTTTATTTTGCATATTTCGGGGATTATTTCAAGTCTGAAGCGGTTTCGTGTGTAGTCGGCGGAAAAGTTGGTTTTATCCGTCACAAAGGGCAGGCAGTTTTCCTCGCAGTAATCCTCAACCTGCTGCCGTGTGACATTGATCAACGGTCTGATGAGATAATCGCGCACAGGGGGAATACCGCAAAGCCCTTTGAGCGCAGTCCCGCGGGTAAGATTGAGCAGCACCGTTTCCGCATTGTCGGAGGCGGTGTGGGCGGTTGCGATTTTGGCGCCGTGTTCCTTTGCAAGACGTTCGAAAAAGTCGTAGCGCAAATCACGCGCGCACTCCTCGGTGCTCTGGTGCTTCTTTTTATTTTTTTTTACATTTACTGAAATTGTGTGTAAAGGCAGGTTCAGCTTCTTGCAGAAGTTTTCCGCAAAAAGCTGGTCGTTGTCGCTTTCCTCGCCGCGGAGGTTATGGTTTACATGGCAGGCTTCAACGGTAATACCCAGCTCGGTTTCAAGCTTTTTCAGAGAAAAGAGCAGGGCGGTGCTGTCCGCGCCGCCGCTGAATGCCACAATGATTTTATTGCAGTCTGAAAGCATATTGTATTGCAAAACAGTGTCCTTAACGCTCTTCATGAACATAGTCTGCCTCCGTAAAGCGGGTGAACTGTCCGTCCCAGTTGATTCCAACCGTCGAGGTTTCACCATGTCGGTTTTTGGCGATAATACATTCGCAGGCGTTTGGTCTGTCGTCGGATTTGTCGTAGTAAGCGTTTCTGTACAGGAAAAGCACGATGTCCGCGTCCTGCTCGATTGAACCCGATTCACGCAGGTCGGAAAGCATAGGACGCTTATCTGTTCTCTGCTCGGGACCGCGGGAAAGCTGCGACAGCGTTACAACAGGAACGTTCAGCTCCTTTGCCATGATTTTAAGGTTACGGGTAATTTCCGAAATTTCGTTTACACGGTTGCCGTCACGGCGGTTGGTTGTCATAAGCTGTAAGTAGTCGATAACCACCAGTCCGAGATTTTTCATACGGCGAAGCTTTGCTTTCATTTCACCTACGGAAATGTTGGCGGTGTCGTCAATGTACATTTCAACCTGCGAAAGCACATCGGCAGCCTCTCCGATATTTTTCCACTCGTTTCGGTCAATTTTGCCTGTTCGCATCTGCTCTGAGGTAATTCTCGCCTCAGATGAAAGCATTCTGCCTACAAGCTGTTCCTTCGACATTTCCAAAGAAAAAACGCATACTCTTTTGGTAGGATATGTCTTTGCAACGTTGGTTGCAACGTTCATTGCAAACGAGGTTTTACCCATACCCGGACGAGCCGCAATAAGCAGCAGGTCTGAGGGATTAAGACCGAAGATGTAGCGGTCAAGGGAAGAAAATCCCGTATGCAGACCGCTGATTTTGTTGTTGTCCGGGTTTTCCGAAAGCTCTGAAAGCTCGCGGATTTTATCAAGAATAATAGGCTTTACAAGGGTAAGACCTTTTACTTCCTTGTCGCTTCTGATGTCGAATATTTTCTTTTCGGCAAAGTCAAGCAGGGCCTGCGGTTCTTCCTGTCCGCTTGTCGCCATGTCGTAAATTTCCTTTGAGGCAAACATTAACTGGCGGACCATGTATTTTTCTTCAATAATCGCAGCGTAGCTTTCCACGCTGGCAGGGCTGATTGCCGATTCCGCAAGCTTCGTGAGATATGCCCGCGCTTCGTCCTGCGTTTCAAAAACGCTTTGACGGAGGGAATGTTCGATTATTGTGATAATGTCCATCTGCTGTCCCGTAATGAACATCTGCGACATTACGGCGAACAGCTCTTTGTGGCGCTGAATGTGGAAATGCTCGGGGTGCAGCTTGTCCGTTACAGACGAAATCAGGCCGGAATCGACAATGATTGAGCCTAGAACTGCTTGTTCAGCGTCAAGACTGTATGGTAAATTTGAGTCAATAATTTCAATTCCTGCCAAAATAACACCTCATTACTGCTGTTCGGTTACGCTTACCTTAAATTTTGCGGAAACGCCTGTGTAAAGCTTTGCTTCAACTTCGTAAGTTCCGAAAGCCTTTATATCGCCTGAAACGATTTTCTTCTTATCAACATCGCAGCCAAGCTCCTTCTTAATGAGAGCCGAAATATCCTTTGAGGTAATTGAACCGAAAAGCTTACCGTTTGCGCCTGCTTTTGCAGCGAGGGTAAGAGTCTTTCCGCTGAGCTTTTCGGCAATTGCCTTTGCGTTTGCTGTATCAACGTCGATCTTGTGCTGAGCTGACGCTTTCTGTCCGTCAAGCAGGTTGAGGTTTGCGTTTGTAGCTTCAACGGCTAACTTCTTGCCGATAAGGCAGTTTCTTGCAAATCCGTCCTTAACTTCCTTGACTTCGCCCTTTTTGCCTGTTCCGGGTACATCCTGAAGTAAAATAACTTTCATAATTCTGTCCTTTCTTAGTCCTTTTTATTTAATGATTCGTAAAATTTGTCAATCGCCTCAACAAGCATCTGCTTTGACTCTTCGATGGATTTTTTCAGCTGAACGCCCGCCATTGTCTGATGACCGCCGCCGCCAAGATACTCCATAATAAGCTGAACATTTAGCGCGCCGAGAGAACGGGCGGAAATGTAGACTTCCTTGCCGTTGTCGGTTTCGTTGATGTACATTACAAACGACGCGTCAACTCCCGTAATGCCAAGCAGCTCGTCCGCCGCCTGAGGAGCGATGGTGCGCATATCTGCGCTGATAATGTCGGTAGACGCAATAGCGCACTTCCTGTAAATTTCGGCAGAGGCAACCAGGTTGACCTTCTGCTTGTAGTTTTCGATGGAGTTTGAGAAAAGCTCCTTGACGTTTATTGTATCGGCGCCAAGCTTTCGCAGGAATGCAGCCGCTTCAAATGTGCGGACGCCTGTTTTGATTGCAAAATTCTTTGTGTCAAGCATAATACCTGCAAGGAGCGCTTCCGCCTGCAATGCGGTTATTTTGCCTGCCGAGCCGAAATACTGGAGTATTTCCGTTACCATTTCCGAAGCGGAAGAGGCATAAGGCTCATGGTGGAAAATGAGAGCGTTATCAATATGGTTGACCATTTTTCTGTGATGGTCGATAACAACCACTTTTTGCGCCATTGAGTACAGCTGACCGTCCTCGACCATAAGCGGATTATGCGTGTCGACGATTATCAGCAGCGAGTTTTCGCTGAGCTCGGTACGCGCCTGCTGAGGTGAGATGAACAGCCTTGCGTCCTTTTCGGTTTCGCCGCCAGAAACGCGCTCAATGAGCTGCTTTCCCAGTGACGCCAGCTTGTCTATTACAACGTGTGCAGGCTTGCCGAGATTTCTGATGCCGCAGGCAAGTCCCACGGCTGAACCTATGCTGTCAAGGTCGCTGAATCTGTGACCCATTATGTAAACGCTGTCGCAGGATTCCACAAGTTCAATGAGGGAGTTGGCGATAATTCTTGTTTTGACCTTGTTTTTGCGCTCAACGCCCTTTGAAACGCCGCCGTAAAATTCAAAGCCGTTGCTTGTTTTGATGGCAGCCTGATCGCCGCCTCGTCCCTGAGCCATGTCAAGCGCCTGCTTGGCGAATTGCTCGCTTTCGGCGAGGTTGACGCCTGTGCGTCCGATACCGATTGAGAGGGTAACGTTGATTCGGTCGGTTACGGCAATTTCTCTCGCCATATCAAGCAGCTTAACCTTGCCCTCGATCATCTGTGCAACGTGCTGCTCTTCAAGAACAGCCCAGAACTTGTCGCGGCCGTCCTTGCGCAGAATACCCGTCGTATTGCTCATGAAGTCCTCAAGCAGCTTGTCTATCTGTACGGTTACATGAGCCTTTTCGCTTTCGGTATTGTTGCCGAAAATCTCGTCGAAGCTGTCTATCATGATAATCATCACAACAGGGTGAGTGAGCTTTTTCTCGATTTCAAGGGTTTTGAGCCTTGTTATATCGCGGAAGTATATAAGATAAATGTCCTGCGCGTCCTCTTCTTTCGGAACAGAGGCATATATACGGTAATGCTTCTTCTTGTACATTATCTCAACGCCGTCAGGATTTATCAGCTTATCCAGTGATTCTGATGTGATTTTGTCAATCGGCGTGCCGTAAATGCTTTCATCGGGAAATTCCTTCTCAAAGTTTTCGTTGAACCATACCAGCTTGCGCTGTGTGTCCATGATTGCGACGCCGAGAGGAAAGCTGTAAAGCGAAACGCGGTCGGTTTTGTCAATTTCCTCGTCAATGCGTGCAAAATACTGGAATGTTTTTCTTGTTACCTGAATGAGCTTTCCTACCGCAAAGCCCGCGGCAAGAACGACAAAAGGTGCAATCAGCCAGAAAACCTGCGGCGAAACGGTATAGATATATCCCGACAGACCAAGTATGGCAACAACCAGCGCCATTATTGATATAACAAGTCCGCCGTCGCGATAAAAGTTTTTCACAGCAAATCACACCACCTTTTTATATTTCCATTATAATCGGTAAAATCATCGGATTGCGCTTTGTTTTTGAGAAAATAAAGCTGTTAAGCTCTTCCTTCATTGAGGTTTTCAGAGCGCCCCATTCGCGGACGTTCTTTTCAAGGCTGCGCTCCATTACGTTTTTCATAAGTGTTCTTGCGTCGTCAATGAGCTTTTCCGACTCGCGGACGTAAACGAAGCCTCTTGATACAATGTCGGGACCCGACATGATAGCGCCTGTTTCCTTGTTGATTGTTGCAACAACTATCATCAGACCGTCCTCGGCAAGGTGCTTTCTGTCGCGGAGAACAACGCTGCCTACATCGCCTACGCCAAGACCGTCAACAAATATGCGTCCCGACGGAACAGTTCCCGACACCTTCATGTCAACACTGTCGGTTTCTAAAACCTGTCCTACGCTTGAAATGAATATGTTTTCATCGGGAATGCCCATTTTCAGCGCTAAGTCGGCGTGCTTTTTCATGTGCTTGTATTCGCCGTGGATAGGGATAAAGTACTTAGGCTTTGTCAGCGACAGCATCATTTTAAGCTCTTCCTGGCAGGCATGACCCGAAACGTGGACATCGTACATTGCTTCGTAAACCACCTCTGCGCCTGAACGCATAAGTTCGTTTACAACGTTTCCGACCAGCTTTTCATTGCCCGGAATCGGCGTTGCGGAAATGATTATAAGGTCCTTCGGAGTTATGGCGACCTGTCTGTGCTCGCCGGACGCCATTCTTGAAAGGGCTGAAAGAGGCTCGCCCTGGCTGCCTGTCGTTACAATAACTATCTCCTCTGGAGGGAAGTTGTTCACCTTGTCGATGTCGATAAGCATTCCGGCAGGCACTTTTATATAGTTAAGTTCAATCGCCTTTGCCATAACGTTAAGCATACTTCTGCCCGAAACGGCAATTTTTCTGCCCTGAGTTGCGGCAACGTCAACAATCTGCTGAATTCGGTGAATGTTGCTTGAGAAGGTAGCGACAATAATCCGTCTGCCCTCGGCGTTGTTGAAAATGTTCTTGAAGCTTGCGCCTACTGTGCGCTCGGACATTGTATAGCCGGGACGGGTGGCGTTTGTACTTTCGGATAAAAGCGCGAGAACGCCCTTGTTTCCAAGCTCTCCGAAACGCGCAAGGTCGATTATTCCACCCTCAATCGGCGTATAGTCAACCTTGAAGTCGCCTGTGTGGATAATCGTTCCGGCAGGGGTAAAGATTGCAAAGCCGCAGGCGTCCGGTATAGAGTGGTTTACGCGGATAAATTCAACCGCCATGCAGCCGAGCTTCACCGTTTCACGCGGATTTACAACGTTCAGCTTGCACTGGCTCAATATGCCGTGCTCCTTAAGCTTGCCCTCAACAAGTCCCAGCGTAAGGCGTGTGCCGTAAACGGGAACGTTGATTTTTTTCAAGAGGTACGGCAGACCGCCGATATGGTCCTCATGGCCGTGCGTAAGGACGATACCTCTGATTTTATCCTTGTTTTTTTCGAGGTAGGTAAAATCGGGAATTACAAGATCAACGCCCAGCATATCCTCATCAGGGAACGCAAGACCGCAGTCTACAATAATTATATCGTTTGAACACTCGTAAACATAAATATTTTTGCCGATTTCGTTAAGACCTCCAAGGGAAAAAATCTTTACGGGAGCGGTTCTGTGTTCCTTGCTCTGCTTTTTGGCAGGCTTGTTCTGCTGTGCGTTAGCGGGGAGCTGCTTTGC